>JAJYRY010000059.1 GCA_021793855.1 Thermoplasmata archaeon | reverse complement strand
CTTGAGCGCAAGAGAAGACTCGATACACGCCTCTAATACGTCCGTCATAAAGATAAGCGAGATTGCGGCAGGTCTCAAGAGCAAGGAGAGGATAATAGGAGTTCACTGGATGAATCCACCATACGTGGCCCCGCTGGTGGAGATGACGCCCTCCGAATGGACAGACAGGGAAGTTGTAGTGAGGACAAGAAACTTTTTGGAGAGAACGGTCGGGAAGAGGGTGGTGCTGAGCCCCGACATGCCCGGATTCATAGTCAACAGGTTTCACGCTGCCGTGACGTCTGAAGCTATCCGCCTCATCGATGAAGGAGTTTCGATAGAAGACGTCGATAACGTGTGGAAGTACCATTTGGGAATACTTTACGGGATTTTCGGTCCACTGAGGAATGCGGACTACATAGGACTCGACACAACTTACCTGGCTGGAATGTACCTGACACAGCGGTTGGGTCGGGAGATGGGTTATGTTCCGGATTGGCTCTCCAAGAAGATTGGGAACAACGAACTGGGAGTCAAGACGCAGAAGGGTTTCTACGATTATGGCAACGAAACCCCTTCGAGTCTTTATGCCAAGAGGGTTCAAGCAATTAGGGAGGAATTGAAATGCCGACAGGGTCAGAAATAATCGCATCTTCGTTGGAAAGGGAGGGGGTAAAACACGTCTTCACCCTCCCCGATGGCTGGATCATGCCGATATATGAGGAACTGGAAAAAAGAGGAATAAAGATCATTTCCATGAGGACTGAGCAAGCAGCTGCGAGCGCTGCCGATGGTTACGCAAGGAGCACCAGGAAGCTCGGGGTTGTCGCGGTAGCAGTGGGACCGGGAGTCGCGAACATAATGCCCTCACTGGCGCAGGCCTACCTCGCGGGGAGTCCGATTCTTGCACTAGGAGGTAGAACCCCCTTTTCCAATATAGACAAGATGGCCTTCGAAGAGGTCAATGTTCATACCTGGGTGGAGAAGTATACGAAGTATTCCCGCTTGGTTCTTTCGACCTGTAGGCTGAACGAGTACCTCCAGGATGCCTCAAGGGAGGCACTGACGGGACGAATGGGGCCCACACTCCTCGAAATCCCGAAAGACGTTTCTATGGGAAAGTGTGAAAAAGAGATAGTGTACGAGTCTCCGGAAAGGTACAGGCCCGCCGGGAGAATATTCGGAGATCCCTCAACAATCGAGAGGGCCAAGGAACTGATAGAACGATCAGAGAGACCTGTGATCGTGGCTGGCAGTGGGGCTTACTGGTCTGGTGCGTGTAACGAAGTCGTGAAGTTGGCTGAGGCAGCTCAGGCTCTGGTTGCAACTGAAGGACTTGCGGTAGGTTGTATTCCAACACTCCACTCTCTCTTTGGGGGGAATGCGAATGTGGGTATAATTACGAGATATGCCGATCTGATAATTGCCATTGGGGCAAGATTTGATGAATTTCTCGGATTTGGGAGGGACGAGTCGTTTTACACCGAAGGTACAAAAGTGATACACATAGACGTCGATCCCTCTGTCATTGGTAAGAACAAGCCCGTAGACGTAGGAATATGGGGGGACGCAAAGGCGGTGACGGGTCAGATTCTGGAATCACTATCAAGGAATGGTAAGAGAATGCCAACCAGAAACGAGTGGAACTCCAATGCCTCCTTCTTGATCAAGTCTTACTACAACAAGATGGAAGAAGATGCTACTTCGGACGAAACTCCTATCAGACCTCAGCGGCTGATGAGGGACCTGAGGGAATTTGCGGGGGAGAACGGTCTCTTCGTATTAGACGGAGGAGACACGACTGCCTGGGCACTCGTTTACCTCAGAGCCTTCCGTCCAGGTCAAATAATGTGGTCTCACGGCCCCTTCGGGATGATAGGGACGGGGATACCGATGGGGATTGCGGCCAAGCTCGGCAATCCAGAAAGGGATGTCTATGTCGTAACTGGAGATGGCAGTTTCTTGATGAGCGCAGTTGAAATAGAGACCGCAGCTAGGTACGGCATTCCGATAGTCGTTGTGGTAATGAACGACATGCTATGGGGAGACGTCTACCACAACAGGATTCTAGCCACTGGGAAGAAGGATAGTGGCAGATATGCACTACTTGAAAGAAGGGAATACCACGAATTCGCTAGGAGTCTTGGAGGCCATGGAGAGACCGTTCACGACCCGACAGAAATAATAGGTGCATTGAGGAGAGCAAAGGACAGCGGACTCCCATCTGTGGTTGATGTCAGAGTATCCGGTGAGTTCAACAGTCCGCTGAGTCAGATACAGGGGTTCCTGAAGAGAGACTAGAAAGAACATAGAACTACCCGTTTTTGAAGTGCAACAAAGTCGTCATCCTGAGCAGGTCGACTCAATGAAAATCTGTGCAGTAGACGCAGGTTTTTAGCCAGCCTAATTTTGAGCAATTATAAAATATATCTTTCACCATAATGCCTTCTATGACCGGCGCGCCGGAAATTTTGGCTTCTCTTTCTAAAATTGAAAAAATGGATGTCGATCCTTACTCTGGAAATCTCTTCACCTACGTCTACGAAACGGGGGACAAGAAACTCAGGGAAATCCAGCACAAAGCACTGAACATGTTCTACGACCGGAACGCACTTGACTTCACAACCTTCAAGAGCGCTGCTTTTTTTGAGAAGGAGATAGTTCGATATGCGAAATCTATTTCTCATGCAAACGAGAACGTCCTCGGGACGCTGACCTATGGAGGTACAGAGAGCATTCTCTTGGCTGTAAAGTCTGCAAGAGACCTCTTCAGAAAGAAGAATGGAAAGGATGAGGTGCCGGAGATCGTGCTTCCCTCCTCTGGTCATCCGTCATGGGAGAAGGGAGCAGAGTATTTTGACCTCAAACTTAAGATCATCCCGATCGACCGCGATAGCAAGAAGGCTGATCTCGAATCCCTCAAGTCTGCAATCAACGAAAGGACCGCTCTGGTAGTCGCATCCGCCCCAAATTTTCCCTACGGAACGGTCGACCCTGTCAGTGAGATGGGACAAATAACGAAAGACAGGGAAATCCCCCTTCACGTCGATGCCTGTGTTGGAGGTTTCATACTGCCGTACTTTGAGAAGCTGGGGGAGGAAATACCCACGTACGATTTCAGGGAGGAGGGCGTCACTTCCATCTCAATGGACACACACAAGTATGGATATTCCCTCAAAGGGTCTTCCGTACTACTGTTCAGGAATCCAGAGATGAAGAAATATTCAAACTACATCAACATTTCGTGGCCAAGCTACATTTTCGTCAACACCTCAATACTGTCCTCGAGATCGGTTGGACCCATGGCAAGTGCGTGGACTGCAATCAATTATCTTGGAGCGGATGGTTATCAATCTCTCGCCAAGAAGGTACTCTCTGCTAGGAATTTCTTGTTCAATGAAATGACAAAACTTGGTTTCAAGTCTACCGCACCCCTGGAATCGACCATCCTTTCTCTGTACAACGAAAATATCGACCCATTTGGATTCGTATATGGGATGGAGAAGCGGACCTGGCACCTCGAAGTGCAGAAAGCGGTCAAAGACCTTGTTCCCTACAACATCCACATGACCCTGAGTCCCATCCACGACAAGTTGTCTCGAGCGTTCATAAGAGCCGCGAAGGAGACAATAGATTCTCCTCAAGATCCAGATTTCAAAAAGATGATGGAAGGCATTTCAACGGGAGATCTGGCGATCCTAATGGGGATGGTCAAGGAAGGTAACATCAACCCGGCATTGCTCGTGAAACTTCTCGAACAGATACCAGAGGAATATGCCAAGGAGATGGCGAACGAGATCGTCAATGAGGTGTTTCGATGAAGTCCAGGTTCCTGACGCTCATAGGCCTGATCCTTATCGTATTTGTATCACAGGACATATGGGTCACTTATTCGCCCATACTGACAAATGTCGCCCATATCACAGGAGTGTCCGACGGGTCGATTGGGCTTCTCGCCATAATCTATCCCATATTCTTCCTCATCCTGACGATACCTGTAGGAATTCTTCTCGACAAGAACTTCAAACTCTGGCTCGCTGTCGGATCCGTTCTGACGTTTGCGAGCGGGGCGTTCAGAATTTTCGCTCCGCACACATACGTTTGGTTGTTCGGTTTCCAGATGCTTGGTGCGATAGGTCAGCCCTTCTCACTGAACGCGTTTGCACTGTTTGCCAGCACGTACTATGAAAAGAGGAAAACGATGACCATATCCCTGCTGAGCTTCTCCGTTTATCTCGGTACTATCTTTTCACTAGCCGCGGGAGAATACTTCTACAACCTAGGAGGATTGCACACAGTTTTCCTTCCCACTGCGATAATTTCAGTTGTAGGAATTGTGCTATTCCTCGTAGGGATTCTCGGCCTGGAAGGAAGAAAACCTGAGGAAAACGTGTCGATCTACAGGGAGATGAAATATGCAGTAAGACAGAAGAATCTCTGGGTTCTGGGGGTAATCCTTGGACTGGGTGTTGCAGCATACGATAATCTGTCCACCTGGCTGCAACCGGTAATGCAGACAATAGGAATGGGTCAGGTGGCAGGTACTGTGGTCGCGCTTACGCTCATACTCGGGCTCATCGGTATACTCATAATCCCCAACGCCATTACAAAGAGAGATCTTCGAACCATTTATTTGAGAATTGTTGCGACGGTAGTTTTCCTGATATTTGTAGCGCTCGCATTTGCAGCTTCCAAGATCACGCTGTACGTTCTTCTCCCAATGAGCGGGTTCGTCATGCTCCCTGCCTATCCGATAATAATGGAGTGGATAAGCAAGTTCTACGCAAAGAGCCGTCAGGGAATTGCAACTGGATTCATGGCATTCGTGAGCAGGATATTCTCTGTCGTGTTCACGCTGTCCGCTCTAGTCGTCATAGCTTCAGTGGCTTACTATTTCCTCTTCCTTGCAGCCCTGATACTTGGTGCGGTACTCTTCACGTGGTTCCTTCCCCGCGATAAGAAGGTGGTATCAGCCTAGTAAGGTGGTCAGGGCTCGATCGATTGGTCCTCAGATACATCAGGAGTGGCAAGCCAGTCTTCGGAGGAAGTGCCAAGGCAATAACACTGGGAAAGTACATAGGTACTTCATCGTTTGGTGGAGAAGCAGACGAGAATACGGTTGGACTCAATGACCTAAGGGGCCCTGACGTTGCCAGGGAGTACGCGGTCGCGTGTCACCATAACGGGACAGCCTGTGACGGATTTGCGGTTGAGTGCTCTGAGAGTACCGTGGCTCCAGTCATTGCACTCAGCGACAGTTCAGGAGTTCATGTGAAAGATGACCGGGTGTTTGTGAAGTAGCCCAGTGCTGTCAAAGTGTTCGATGGAAAGAAATGGTACAAAGATATCCACCATGAACGGTACTCCTGCAGTCCCGTAGGTAGAATTGATGAAGTGAATTCTAAGCATGAATGAGCCAACTATGAGGGCAAGTATCTCGCCCACCAAACCCAGTATGGCCCTAACTATTATTACTACGATTATACCGATCGCAAGGAGTTGTTCTTCCCTCCCACAATCAAACCGCTGTGTCACCTAAGCGATTACGTCAAGGCGGTTCTGTAATTCCTGATAACGGAATCATCGAGGGAGCCACTGACTTACAGTGGGCGATTGATCTCAAACTCTCGGAACACTCGCAGTATTGACTCGGGAGAGCAGGGTCCATCATCTAGATGATTGTTTCTCTCTTTACCATGGTCCACTTGGTGTGATCCTTGCCGAACAAGAGATCCATCCGGGCAGAGAGATTTGCGACGATCTCAATGGATGCTGCACTAAAGAGAGTGAATATGCTCCACTTCCTCTCTTTCAAGAATGCTATCATAATCCTCAGAAAGAGTGGGGTCTCACTGAACATGAGGGTGTCCATTATCTTTGGGTCCCAACCCATTTTGCGTAGCTCGATATGCCCAAAATTCACCCTCCTCCGCTGCTGGAGGAGGTCAATCAGATTGGAGGGCACGAAATTAATGACATTCTCGTTATCCAGATAGACAACGGAGAGACCCACGCTCGATGCCTTGAGGCAAATGAAAGCATCCTCGTTTATTACCTCTGGAATGCCGTCGAGTAATTCCTTCCTCACACAGAGGAACTCCCCTCCGTGTGCGTTGTTTCCTGTCCTGGAGAGGTAGGACAGCTGAAGATCGTGCATCTCCCACATGAGCGAACCGATCCTCTCCGTGAACGAATGTGAATTAGACGGAACCACTCTCACGGTAACGACCCCGGTCGTGCCAGTGAACGAATCAGCGCATTTACCAATGAGCCGCGGATCGAAAGAAACGTCTCCGGATATCAGGAACACAATATC
>JAJYRY010000058.1 GCA_021793855.1 Thermoplasmata archaeon | reverse complement strand
AGTTATGAGGCAGCACATGCAAAGGCGGTGAAGTATTCCAACGAAGTTGGTGCAGAGTTCATACATCCTTTCGAGGATCCTTACGTGATTGCCGGCCAGGGAACAATCGGGCTCGAGATTTTTGAGGACAAGCAGGAAATTGATACTGTAGTAGTACCTGTTGGAGGCGGAGGCCTGATCTCTGGGATATCTACTGCCCTGAAATCATTGAATCCCGGAGTCAGGGTAATTGGCGTGCAGAGCGAAAACAATCCAACCTCTGTAAATGCTTACTATGGGAAAGAAATAAGTGCGGAAATAAGGAAGAGCATTGCAGATGGCCTGATAACAAAGATGGCAAGTAAAATTACAATGGAAATTATCAAGAGAAACGTCGACAGGATGGTAGCCGTTAAAGAAGAAGAGATCGAAAATTCTCTTATTTCTCTCCTGATAAATGACCATTTCCTAGTTGAGCCTTCAGGTGCTGCCCCCCTGGCAAGTCTACTTAACGGAAGTTCAATAGATTCAAAAACCAAAAGGGTAGCGGTGATTCTGAGTGGCGGTAATATAAACATTGGTTATCTCAAAAAGTTGCTTCAGAAGGAATTAACCTGAATGTTTTCCCTCTATGTGATGGTTTCATGTAGGCTTGCGTGGCCATTCGAATATGAGCAATCGAAAATTCCAAACTCCTCCATTCCTTTGAAATATGCAGAGGTGTTATTTACATACAAATTTAGTCGACCATATAAAGAGTCATTCTTGGAAGGACCTACCAAAATTTCCGATTCTGGTGCACAATATTAAACGCAATCTCTTACCCTAAAACAGGTGAAAGGGCATGGTCATTGAGACGACGTAATTTGGCATATCTACCATTTCTGAAACTCTGAGATTCCCGGCCACGCTGCAGAGTACATATGCTTCTTCCCTTGAATATCCTGCATCACCGAGAAGACGAATCATTTCAGCAACAGCTTCCTTCGCAGCCTCCCTCATATCCGGACCGATTCCCATGGAAGACATTATCCTTCCTTCGGGTCTGTCTAGGCTTTCCACGTATGGAAATTTCAACTTCATATCACTTTCTATTTCTATCCTTACCTTTACGCTTGCAGTAGTTTCAATTGCTGTTCCGCAGACCTCTCCATCACCTTGGGCTGCATGGGGATCAGCAAATGAAACTAATCCTCCATCAACATTTACTGGAAGATGGAGAATTGACCCCGCTTTCAGTAGTTTGTTGTCCATATTGCCACCAAAATATTGAGGAGGAATCATGGTATGTCTTCCGGTTTTAGGGGCGGTGCCAACTATCCCAAGAAATGGACTCACAGGAATTTCAACATCTTCTAGAAAACCATCCTTCAAGGATCTCGCAGTCCCATTGTTGATAGCCCATATCACGATATCATCCTTGAACTCGTTTGATAGTATACCGAAATTTTCAAAAATGGCCGTCCAGCCCCAGTCTCCTGATTCAACTTCAAGTAGCTCTATCTTCAGCGCATCGCCTGGTTTAGCCCCCTCCACGAAAACTGGGCCAACTGCACCATCCACCTTGTCCCAGTTTATTCTCTTCAGGTCTTCCCTGTTAGAATTCCTATTTATCTGGAATATGGAAGAGTCAGGTATGCTTAAAGTAAACACCTCATTCTGATTTACTTTTGCTATGGGACGGTTACTGTTGTCCCAGAAATAGTGAATATTTCTCTCATTATTACCATCGATGTTTTTCATATATAATCACGCTCTTTATGTGATTCCAAACGGTCTAATTGCCAAACATATGAGAAGGCAATTTTTGACACGCCAGGCATCATGATGACGAAGTAGTCACTGCGTAATAATTATTGAAATTATTGGTATCTCTTAGAAATCATAAAACTTCCAAGTACAGTCATTTCCTTACGATGGTCCCCCAACTGCTATCGTGCATTTTCTTAATTCATCCTTGTGAGGTACAGCCAGATAAAATATGCCCCATCTTTCAACTTTCCAATTTATTGAGATAGGCTAATTGAAGAGCATAATCGGTCAACAGAATCAAAGAGGTAAAAACATTTGAAGAGGCATAACTGATTTTTTCCCATCCTTATGTCATGTAATGAAACTGACCTTTACCGTGATCAGCTTCAAGCCTGTATATTACGATGACAAGGAACTATATCAGCTAGCCAGCCGCTCTTTCAAGAAATCGTGAAATTTAGCATCTGCGGCATAGATGGCTTGACAAATAGGAAACAAAAATTGGCCCGATGTCGAGCATATGCAGGTACTAATCATCCTTCTTTTTTAAATTACCTTCTTTCCAGTTACTTTTGTAAGATGTGCACTTAGTAGATTCACTGGCCTTTGGTTTTGCTAAGAACATATTGGGCTCTTACGCATCTTCCGCAGGGTCCTGAGTTTCAAGGCTCCTCTTTATCCCTTCAAGTACACTTACAGCATATGTTGCATATTCCTCTATCCATCTGTCATGGATTCTCTTTATGGGAAGTGAGTCCAGGTAATTCCATACTAGTCTGCCTTCTTTCTTTGAAATTACAAGTCCTGATTTCCTAAGAATTTCTAGATGCATTAAAATCGTACATCTATCAACTTCTTTGAATTGTTCACACAATTCACCAGTTGTTCTCGGTCTTGATTTGAGGAGATCCAGGATCTTTCTTCTCTTGTTGTCTGCGAGTGCCTTGAATACATTTCCATCACCGTTAGCTTCTTCATCTGTAGCAGACATGTTATGGTTTCTCCAACATGTTATGTTTTCATAACATTTATATTTAACCAAAATATGGCATTAGGGTGAAACGCATTGAAATTAGAGTTTCAAGTGAGCACAAGAATCAACAAGCCCATCGACAAAGTCTTCGATGCAGTTGTTGACCCTGACAAGATTGGTAGTTATTTTGTACCAGGTGGGGTCACCGGTCCTATGGTGCAGGGAGCCGAAATAACTTGGACTTTTCCAGATGTTTCTTGTGTTTAAGCAATGAAAGTGGTCAGATTGGAGAAGAACAAGGAAGTAGAACTGGACTGGTTCAAGGACGACGGGTCCAAGACTCATGTTCTGATAAAGTTTGAAAAATTGGGGGATAACGAGACGATGGTTTCCATCAAACATTCCGGACATAAGCCTGATGAAACAGGACTGCAGGACTCTTACTCCCACTGTGAAGGATGGAGCGTCATGCTCTCATCCCTCAAAGTATTCCTCGAATACGGGATAAACTTGGGGATAGGATACTGGTAGTCAACTCATCTCCAAATGAAGAAAGGATACTGCCCTACAGTATCCTTCACATTTTTATAAACTGGTAGGGAGACGGAATTTTTGTTAAAACGGTCCAAAGATTCTATACATGACAGGAATTTGATGTCTTAAGATAACTTTCAAATGTGAGGAAACAAAGGTCAGTTGTTTAATGCAACTATTTTACTGATTCAGAAGGATTCAACAACTAAAGGCATTATGAGAAGAACCTCCAGACTGTCCTTCTGGGCCTCTTCATATAAAATACGCAAATTAGACGGCACATCTGAAATCAACACAAATCATTTACTAGGTCTGTGTGAAAACTTCAAGAATGAACTCGCTAAATGGATGAAGGATATCAGTTCCATGTTGGTCTTATGTTTTGGTTGTTTGATCAAACGTATTACTTTATCAAATTTCCCAATAGTGTCTTGAGTTTTTTATTAACTTTAATTTCAGATGCTAATGCTCTTGCCTGTACATCGTCAAGTATCATTGGCATCCTTCTCAGCCTTCCCCTGCTGTAAATACAGAATCTTAACGCCCTATCACCATTTTCAAATTCAAGCAGCTGGATTGTTGGTTCCCAAGATTCCTTCAATCCCTTGGTTGTCAAAGTGCACCTTATTGATGCCTCCTCTGTTATCATACCCTTCCCCCAAGGAAATTCAAACCTTCTGGGAAGTTTTCTAATATCCGCTTTGTCAACTTTCATTTATATCCTTAGGAAGAAGATTTTAACCTCTTTCTAAATTCTTCTGTCTTTCAAGAGCACACAATAAGGTAAAGATTCATTCGATAAGAGAATCCAGTGTTTTTATGAACGAAGAGGATCATGAATACCCTTCTCGAATGATGCATATATATGAATCAATCGATTTTAATGACACTAGGGTGCAAACTTGTTGCGTGATAATAAAGCGGACGGAGATTCTTTCAATTAGCTGCTGTAATTGATAAATGACATAAGTTATAAGAGAGTAAAGAAAGTGGATGAGAGGGATATTTATTCCATGCGTCTTCTTGGAATGCCAGTCCCCTAGACCAGAGAATTAACGCACAAAAATATGATGTAGTTTTGTCTATCCAAATTTTTAGATATTCAGTGAATTGCATGATGAGGTAGTTGGGAGTCAATTGCGGTCAAAGTGAGTGATCGATGTTACGTGATGAAGAAGTTTGAAGTACCCTCTGTAGATGATATAAAGGTAGATCCTATCTTAAGATAAGAGGAGCACGTAGAAGTGAATTAGAAAGTTTCTGAAGCAATTATTAGGTGCAGTGAATCTTTTTTCGATAACCTAATAAATGATTTCAACATCAAGAGAGAGAGTAGAGATGGGAGGCGAGATACCTCGATCATTTTCAGACGGAAGGTATGTTGTTGTAAAGAAGCTTGGAGAGGGCGGTAAGGGGATAGTATTCAAGTGTTCAGACGAGATGCTTAGCAGGACTGTGGCAGTGAAGATGATCAAGACTTCACTTGACGATGAGACTTCTTCAAGGTTCAAGAGGGAAGCGCAGACAACTGCAAGGTTGAACCACCAGAACATAGTATCCGTTTACGACATAGGGAACGTGGACAACCATCCTTTCCTCGTGATAGAATACATAGACGGCAAGAGCCTTGACGACGTGATCAAAGAAAAGTCAGTGCTCTCTCCCTACGATATAGTCAGGATATCCACAGCCATAGCTGAAGCACTTGAGTATTCCCATAAACAGGGCATACTCCACAGGGACATAAAGCCTGAGAATGTGATGATATCAAAGGACGGTATACCAAAGATAATGGACTTTGGCCTTGCCAGGTCCATGGACAGCCCTAAACTCACTCATGCGGGCGCAATAGTCGGAACTCCCGCATTCATATCACCTGAAAGTGCCCTGGGAAAGGAGAACGACGCCCGTTCGGATCTCTACTCCCTCGGCTGTGTTATGTACTCAATGGCCACTGGCCATCCCCCATTCGTCTCAAACGACAACCTCAAGCTTGTATACAGTCACATAAACGATACACCTGTACCGGTACGGAGGATAAGGCACGACTTCCCTGAGGACTTGGACAACGTGATAATGAAGTTGTTGTCAAAAGACCCTTCATCCAGGTATCAGTCAGCCTCTGATCTCCTTGCTGTCCTCAGGTCACTGAAGTACCAGGAAAATAATCCCGTCCACAATGTGGAAAAGGCTTCACCCAGTGCTTCAGGCATATCGTTAACAGGATTTACCATCTCTTCCGGCCACCAGAGGAGGCCGCTTGTTGGCAGGGAGATGGAAACAAGCAAGGTGCGTTCACAGATAGATGCAGCCCTCACCGGGATGGGTTCCATGATCATGGTAGTGGGCCAGACAGGAACAGGGAAGACAAGGTTCCTGGAGGAGGCGAGGGCGTACGCCTCTATGAGAGGATTCACAGTTATATCGGTACGGTGCAGCAAGAGCAAGTCAAACATTCCCGGTCAGGCACTATCTGACCTGTTCAGAGAATACATATCATCACAGCCCATGCAGCTGGTATACAAGATATGCGGAGACTATGCTGACCAGATGCAGAAAATAGTGCCTGAGATAGCCCCCAGGCTTGGCAAGGTGCCTGAGTTTCCGGGACTTGATGCAGAACAGCAGAGGGCAAGGATGAATGAAGCAGTTTCCGTATTCATAGAGAATATGAGTAGGGAGAATCCCCTATTCGTCTCATTTGACGACATACAGTTCATAGATTCCTTCTCCCTGACCTTCTTCCGCTACTACTACGAGTTCGTCAGTTCTCAGAGGGTTGTTTTCATGGGAGCTTCTATACCTCTTGATGAGAACTCCGACATCATGAAGGCAATGGGCGAGGCTATAAAGGCTCGGATATTGGAAATCATAGAGCTTGGGAATCTCGACAGGGAGAGCACAAGGCTCCTAATATCAAACTATCTTGGAGACAGACCTGATAACTTATCTGATGATTTCCTGAACTTAGTTTACAGGAAATCCTATGGTAACCCACTATTCCTTGAAGAGACATTGAAATACCTCATAGACAGGAAGCAGATATACCAGAATGGGGACGGGGCGTGGGAAATGGAATCCCTATCCTCAATAAACA
>JAJYRY010000057.1 GCA_021793855.1 Thermoplasmata archaeon | reverse complement strand
AGCCAGCTTGGCGAGTAAAGAGAAAAGTGAACCACTCTCTAGATTTAAATCCATAACGGTATGGTTCTTGGTCGCAGTTTTCACCTCTCTTCTTGGATTGATAGTTTTCCTCGGTTTGTAACCTTTTGAGTTTCAATTTAGTACAGGTGGATTTGTTGATTCGACAATTTCTGGAAGCAAGATTGAGCTAGCAATCAACGTCACTCTCGGCCTTTAAACATGTGAAAGTAGATTCTCCACAAATAATTACTAGCTTGCGAAGTAGATGGAGCGTGTTGTGGTGTAGTAATTTAATCAGCCGTCAACTTGACAGAACCCTTCTTCGCTTTGATTATATAGATCAAACACCAATTTGTCTATCCCTTCCATAACGGAGTTAAGCTCCGTGTCTGCCATTGTCTTATTCTCCTTGGCAGCAATAATCTCTCGCACTTTCTTTGAAATCTTATCTGCCAGCTTTATATCTCTGTTGGTTTTGGGGATAATCAAAGGAATCTGTTGTTGAGGCTTCAGGACTCTCCTGAGGGTTTTATACTCCGAGGGCGCAAGAATTCTAATCTCACTCTTTATGATAGGATTGCCCGTCAGGTTGTAATTAAAAAGTGTTTTAATTTTGATGTTTCTTATTACCAGTCTTTCAAGAAAATTTGGAATAAGTAAAGGAAAAGGACACATTTTAGGGTTATAACGTGTTCATTTTTCACTAGCTCGTACCTACGACCTACACAAGTTACGGGACATAATCTTTATCATGCTTTAGCAAGATTATTTTCATGATGAAAAAATACTAATATTCCATGATTATCTAATTAACTATGGCTCTGTCTGACACGGGAAAGTTACGCCATAGTGGTTCAAATTTTTATATAAGCCTTCATAAGCCTTTCGTCAGAGATAGCAATTTTCCATTTGAAATTGGCGATACTCTTAAAATGAACATTGTAGGGAAACAGCTTATTATCGAGAAAGAAAGTACCTTAGATGAATCAGAAGAAAAAAAGGGTGAGTGATGTGTTGTCCGTAGAAAAGTGGGGCTTCTCATGTCTGTTTTGGATTTTGGAAGTGTAATGACTTTGGAATCAATTTATGAAGACACATCAGTAGAAGATTATTTTGGGATGTACACATCTAATGGTTCTCTGTTCAAGGGTGATGCACTCAGAGTTCTGAAAACCCTTCCAAGTAACTCGGTTGGGCTCATTTATGCAGACCCTCCTTTTTTTACAGGAAACAGATTCTACCAGGGAAATGAGTTTATTTTTTCAGATAAATGGAAAGGGGGTGTCGCAGAATATACTGAAATAATGACTTCTCATTTGAGAGAAATGTGGAGAGTTTTGGATTATGAAGGAAGCATCTATCTGCACACGGATTCCCACAGTTCACATTATCTTAAAGTAATTATGGACCAGATCTTCGGGTATAAGAGATTCTTAAACGAAATAGTTTGGAAACGTCAAAGTGCTCACTGTGACGTTAAGCAGGGCTCTAGACATTATGGAAGGATACACGACACACTTTTGGTATATACTAAGTCTAGTTCATATGTTTGGAACCACGAATATATACCTTATTCAGAGGATTATATAAAGAAGTCTTACAAGTATACTGAGAATAAAACCGGAAGGAAATTTGCTCTGGGCGATCTAACGGCGCCAGGTGGATTTGGAAAGGGCAATGCATGTTATGATTTTATGGGAACAAAGAAATATTGGCGTTATTCAAAAGACCGTATGAATAAACTCTTTTTGGAAGGACATATTTACGTTCCCAAGAATGGGGGGATTCCAAAACTTAAACGTTATTTTGATGAACAACGCGGGATTCCTCTTCAAGATATTTGGACAGACTTGTGGTCTCTTAAGCGTGACGGAAAAAGAATTTATCCAACTCAAAAGCCATTATCACTACTTGAGAGAATAATTAGAGTGTCAAGCAATGAAAATACCTTGGTACTGGACCCTTACTGTGGATCTGGTACTACACTGGTTGCAGCTCAACTTTTGGGAAGAAAATGGATAGGAATAGACAATTCTTCAATCGCCATTAGAATTGCAGAAAGAAGACTTAAGAAATTTGGAGCATCAATGATAACGAAAATGTAGGTACACGAGAAAGGATTCTTATCAAGTTCCCTCGTTCATTTCCAAAATCTGCCAGACTGAGTATGAAAAATAGAAGCTTAAAGAAGTTAGCTTAATCATGCAAAAGATTAATTTCTAGTCCAAAAATATAGTAGAGATGGAATCAACCAAAGACCCTCCAATACATCATTTTACAGCTAGAGCGAGACTAATGATTCAATTAGGCGACCAACTGATCACCGATGAGGTAGCTGCGGTCTCCGAGCTCGTCAAGAACTCTTACGATGCAGACGCAAAGATTGTGGAAGTACACATTGAGAATGCCATGAATACAGAAACCGGTAAGATTAGAGTAATAGACTGGGGGATTGGCATGGATCTTTCTACCATTGAGAAAGGCTGGCTCGAAGTCGCAACCGTATTAAAATCAAGGGAACAGGATGAAAAGCCAAGACTTTCTCTGATCTTCAAGCGACCCATTCTGGGAGAGAAAGGGCTTGGTCGTTTGTCAGTGCACAAGCTTGGCCTTGTAACAGAGATCGTTAGCCGAGCTAGGTCTACCAAGGACAAGATCGTCGAGAAGGAAGTTGTCCTTAGACTAGATTGGACGGCATTCGAGGATAGTCAAAAGTTCCTGGAGGAGATCCCTGTAGATCTCAGCGAGAGAACTCCGGAAGTATTCACAGGGTTGGATGAAGAAGGCAAGCCAAACCACGGTACTCAGATTACCATAACCAAACTGAAGCGGGCATGGACAACAGACATGCTTAAGGAGCTCTATCTCAAATCACAGATAATTTCATCTCCCATATCTGGAACACGTAACTTCGAAGTCATCCCTGATTTCAAAGAACTAAATCTGAAGAATGAAGAACTCGTCAACTACAGAGAAATAGCAAAAAATTCCATCTACTCCTTCCAAGGCAATGTTTCCGCCGTAGGTGAACTGTCATACCATTATATGTTTGCGCATCCGAACTATCCAGAGTTGAAAAGAGCCGAAGATAGGAAGACTCCCATACTTGATCCCGAAAATTTTCCTTCAAATCGCACACCGCTTAGCGGACCTTTCGCTTTGACTTTGTATTCATGGGAACTTAGAAGCGAGGATAAACGTCTCGTTTTTGGCAATGCCAAATTCTTTAGAGATGTTGTGGAGCCTAATACAGGCGTTAAAGTTTACCGGGATAGCTTCCGTGTTCTTCCATATGGCGACGAGGATAACGACTGGCTGGGTCTTGACCAGCGTAGAACCAGAAGGTTCGCACTTCATGTCAGCAGGAATCAGGTTATTGGCTTCGTGGACATAACGGCTGAGGGCAACCCTGGACTGATCGACAAGTCTGACAGGGAAGGACTCATCGATAACGACCAATATAGGGACT
Organism: Thermoplasmata archaeon; assembly: GCA_021793855.1. The sequence goes on along the minus strand of JAJYRY010000057.1, from coordinate 2,951 downwards.
TCTGCAGTTTGGTCTTGAACGCCTTTAGGGTTTTTGAGAATCTTAGGCTTGAAGATCGGGAGAGAATAAAGGCGAGAGAGGGAAGGACTCAAGAGGCCAGGCGAGAGAAATTTGGTCGAGGTATGAACAAGCTACAGGCGAAGCTCAATGAGCCTGCTTTCCAGAAAATTCCGGCTGAAAAAAGGCTTGAATTGCAGGATATAGTCACAGAAACAAGGTCTGACTTTGAAACTATCCTCGAAGAGACCGAACAGCCACTTCTCGTAGCCGCCGGAATCGGTCTGTCAGTGCTGATTCCTACCCATGAAGTCAGAAGAGGTCTCCTTGAATCGATCAAGTTACTCAAGACCGCGATGACTCAGGATTCTAATTCTCTAGCCGTTGAATCGATCCAATCTGCGCTGACACTTCTCGAACAAATCGACAAGATCATTGGAGGACTTGTAAAGTTACAACAAAAAAGCGGATATGATGAAAGGTTTCCACCTGAGAGAGCTATTGAGTTTGCCGAGACTTTGTATGGGAATCGCCTGAAGAGAAGGAATATTGAATATACTAAAGACCTAAGAATTCTATTTGAAATCAGTGGCTCGAGCAGACAGTTAGCCCTTGTGATCGAGAATATGCTGGATAATAGTGCGTACTGGCTTGATAGAAACCAAGTTGGGCATCGTCATATCAAAATAATTACAGACAACATTGATGGAAATCCAGCAATAATCGTTTCAGATGACGGACCCGGAATTGAAGGGGACATCGACACAATAACCCTACCATTCATTACCAGAAAGCCAAAGGGACTTGGTCTAGGGCTTTTCATAGCAAGGAGAATAGCTGAGAATCACGACTCAAAGCTAGTCTTGTTGAATCAAGGTGACCTTCCTGGTCTTCTAAGCGGGGCTAACATCGGTATTGTTTTCCTTCAAAAAGCTCCAATAGCAAGAGCAACGGTGGACTAATATGGAAGAGGCAGCGATATCTTCGAATCAGCCCAGCATATCTGGAAAGCTTCTCGTCCTTGACGATAAATTTGACTCGGTTCAGTCTCTGCTAACGGAATTAGTGCGAAATGGAGTCCCTGTTGTATTTTGGAATCCAACAACGAATATCAAGCCATCTACCACAAATGTGAGGATGATTCTAACCGATATCAATCTCCTTGGATTAGAAACAGTGACTCAAGGATCTTACGAAGACTTGGCCGCCAAGTTGAAGGACATTCCGGGGCCATTCTTGGTTATGTTCGTCTCAGTCAACTTTGACAAGGAAGACTCGGCGAATATGCTAAGAGAAGCCTACCGTAATGTTACCAACAAAGACTTACCGGGGATTGTTCTAGGGGTAAACTTCGACAAGACGCAGGCAAGAGAAGCATTAGCTGAGATACCTAGCAAGATTAGAGCAGTTCTCTCGGATCAACGTCTTTTCAGTATCATATTGCTCAGTGAGACCATCCTGAATCAAGGCACTGATAGAATGCTCGGGGAGCTAACCCGCAAAGAATTCGAGACAGCCGTTCAGGTCCTATTGAACTCAATTATTGAAGATACGGGAAAAGAATCGGTCGCAAGAGAATTCGTCGTTTTACTGTCGCGGCTTCTCACCAGAAACATGGAGTCCTTTCCTCAATATGAACAACTTAAGACTGCCATCGACGACTTGCTCCAAAGAGTATCCTTACCAGCCACGCGAGCTTCAGAGTCATGGATTTACAATAAGAGAATGTACTATGTTCCCGACGAAAATGAAATTTTCTGGACAGGTGATATCTTCAGGACAAATTGCGACCCGCCTTACCAATATGCTATCCTAATCACACCATCCTGCGATATTTCTCAAAAAAAGTTTACGAATTACACTTTTTGTTACGGATTGGTCACATCAGAAAAGAACATAAAGGAAAATGACTCTGATCCTCTGTTTATATTCGATAAGTCTCTGAACGGGAAAAAAGATAGTGCTATCGCGAAGTATTTAAGAAAGGAGAATAGTCCGATTAAAGTGTATATACTGAACCACTTCCTGGAAGACAGCGAGGACGATACCCGGACTTTGATAATAGATTTTCAATCTGTCCACTCCTTTACTAAAGAGAAAATTGCAGAGCTCAAATGGAAAAGAGCAATTCGATTAGACTCGCCATTTATAGAAGACCTCTTACAAAAGTATGGCGCTTATTCCTTCAGACTTGGAGTTCCAACCGTCACCCTTAACAAGAAGTAAAAGGAAAGCCAAATTGCGTTGAATGTTCGCCCTAGAATAAGACAGATGGCCAGCCATGATTAGAAACAGAATCAGTACAAGTCAGATGTATGTAGTATTTCAATGTCTAAGAAAGATTTATATCTCCAGCAGTTCTTCTTGGTCCCTCCAAAGGGAATGTGGTAATTGCTGAATTGCAATAAGCTAGTATTTCGACCGTGAAAAGGTAAAATAGTGAAAAAAGAATATAAGCTAGTAGAAGGACTGTTCAAAAGAGGATGGAGAATGTTTTCACCATTTTACTAGGGACAATCTTTTAATCAATAAGTCAGAAGTCTCCTTGGATGAATATATCGAAGTCTATAGAAACAGAATTTCTCAGGAAAGTTAAAAACTCTTTCTAACTGATTTCCTCCACGCTATTCTCGAGAGGAAAGGAATTAAGTACGTGATTCCACAGTTTCCCTTTATAGACTCAGAAGGAAGATTGCGAAAAATCGACTTTGCCGTAGTTTAAGACAATGTAAAAGTTGCATTAGAAGTCAACGGGGAAACGTACCATAGGGAAGGTATTATACAAATGAAATGTTTGACGATTGAATTCTCCTACGGCATAAAAGTGTATCCGAATTAATGGAAGAGAGGATATGTAAATATGGGCTCATCCTTGGAAGTCTTCAGGATCAAAGAGAAGCATATGGTGGTACTACTCTCCATCCGACAGCATCATCCAGTATCTTATGGACATG
>JAJYRY010000056.1 GCA_021793855.1 Thermoplasmata archaeon | reverse complement strand
TTTTTTATCATTTCACTACCCCCTTCTCTATGAGTACAGACACAACCTTGTCAAGTTCCTCTATACCAGGTTTTGACGGATTCTTCACCGGGTCCGGTACTGTCTTCATATCCTTAACAATGGTTGGGGAGCCCTTGAGGCCCACACATGCCGGATCCAGCTGGAGCTCCTTGTTCGTTATCAGCCTAATCCCCTTCTTGTAGGCTTCTATCTTCCTCTTAAGGGTTGGATTTCTCGGCTCGTTTGCATTGAGGGTTATTGTTATAACAGCTGGCTTCCCCACCTTTATAGTTTCCTCTGCGCCCTCAATATCCCTCGTCACTATGAAGTATCCATCCTGGAATTCGATCTTGTGAACGTAAGTTGCCTGTTCATAACCAAGGAATTCGGCTATTCCCGGACCTACGTGCCCAGTAGAAGAGTCGGTAGTTTCCTCTCCGCAGAATATAACGTCGAATCCCCCAAGGTAATCAGCAACCGACGCAAGGGTAAAGGCAGTTGGCCATGTATCTGCGCCTGCGAATACCCTATCTGTAACGAGGACTCCGTTGTCAGCACCACGTCCCATGAGTTCAAGGAGGGCAGTATCCGCCATTGGCGGTCCCATCGTTATCACCGTAATCTCTCCACCATACTTGCTCTTGAGCTCAAGCGCTGCCTCAGTCGCATTGACGTCTGGTGGGTTGACAACATTCCTCGCCATGCTTCTGTTGAGCGTCTTCGTCACTGGATCTATGCTTATGTCCTGGCTATCAGGAACTTGCTTAATCATAACAGCTATTTTCAGCATTTTCATCACCCGTACTTGTAGATGACTCCCTTGCCGGCCTTCGGGAAGTGCCACTTCACGGAGCCCTGGTCACAGGCCACTGAGCAGGTTCCGCACTCCACGCAATCTTCATACTGGAACGAAAGTTTTCCGTCCTGAAGTGTGTAGCACTGAGCTGGACAAGCCATCACGCAGAAATGATGCGGACACTTCTCGCATATGCTTTCGTCAACCGTTATGTGTGCATACGATTTGTCCACATCATACTTAGTCTTCCCTAGTCTCTCCTTGATATCCAAGATCACATCCTCCTGTAAATGTAGTAGAAATCTGTAGCTGTCTTCAGCTTGCTCATCTTTAGGTCAGCTGCACATGACCCAAGAATATCCCTAACTTTCTTCTTTGGCTGCCCCCTCTCCCACAGCATCTCCAAAAGTATACTCTCGAGCATCTTTGGATATGTGGTATACATATTCTTGTTGTTCGTTACCTTCCTTATGTCCTTGAACGTTTTCAGGTCCTTCAACACATAACTGTTCTCAAGCTTCTGCCTGTACATAGAAAGTGAATCTGAAGAGAAATCGCCCTTCCCTTTTGCTTCCACTGCCGTCTCCCCTGCCAGTATGCCTGAGAGGAATGCGTAATTCATTCCCTGCAAAACCAGTCCATTGCTGAATCCAAATCCCGCAGAGTCCCCGACTATCATGTATCCATCCCCGTAGAGCTTTGGCACCATCTCGAGCCCGCCCTCAGGAATCATGTGTGCACCGTATTCCGCTACCGTTCCACCATCGATTAGAGGAGCGATTGACGGGTGCTCCTTGAACTGCTCGATGATGTCATAAGTATGAGTAACTCCATTCTCCCTGAGCTGTTCCATTGGTGCCACTATTCCAAGTGAAATGCTGTCCTTGTTAGTGTAGAAGAATGCGCCTACGTTAAGTTCCTCAAGATTCCCCAAAATGTATTCGGAAGCCATTCCCGATGAGGAGGTAAGGTTGAACCTGTCCTCGATCTTCTGCGGGCTTAGCTTTATAATCTCCTTAACGCCGACAGAGACTTCCCAATCCTGCAGAGGACCTCGCAGACCTGCTTCAATAGACAGTCTTGGGTTTATCCCTTCCGCCAGAATCACGACGCTTGCAGTGACTATATCACCTGATTCCTCGACCCCAATGATTTTACCATCCTTTTTAGCCAGAGATTCAACAGTAATACCGGGTATGACGGTTGCACCCGCTTCCCTTGCCTTCTTTGCAAGCCAGGGGTCGAATTTTGATCGCAGGACCGTATATCCCACCTTGTTCTCTTCAAAAATCTTTGTCTTGAAATCTATTATTATTGACGACTTATCTGTCAAAAAACCGATTTTCTTGTCCTGAATAAATCGTTCAAGGGGAGCTTCACTCTGCCATTTAGGTAAAATTCTAGCTAGGTCATTTCCCCAAAGAACTCCTCCAGAGAGATTTTTAGCGCCAGGCGGGTCGGACCTGTCAATAAGCAGGACGCTGAGACCCTTTTGAGCCATTGTAATAGCCGCAGCCGAGCCAGCGTTCCCTGCACCAACAACTATAGCGTCATAATCTGGCATCTGTTCGGTAGCCTTTTAAATCTATTTACGTTTTCTACGGTTTTCTTAAGTTTAAAGAATTTAGGCATAGTTTATTAGTTAAAAATTCCATATTCGTGCTAATTTTTCAGCAACATCACGACTTCAAATGTGAACACAGTTTTTACTCCCATCGTTAAGATGCAGTTTCTTGGGAATCGATTTATGTCTGAATCTTTGAATTTACAGTCCTCATTAAAGTATAAAGCAATATACAAAGAATATGAAACCCGGATGCCGCAAAGTAATAAATAGAGATGTCAATGCGGTTATCAGCTCAGCTATAAGGTAGACAACCAAGGTGGAACAAAGAAAGGTCTTCCTTCAATCGCTAACTAATAAAACAAGAGGAGATAAGAGCGCTACAAAGGTCAAATCTATACCAAATGACAGATTGGCTCGACTGAAGCGATTGGAAATGCCACCGTAGCACAGCCTGGTACGTGCGCGTGCTTGGTAAGCACGAGGTCACGGGTTCAAATCCCGTCGGTGGCTTCGCCTTTGTTCAAACGATCCGGAAAATAATTTATATTGAATATTGTCATAGTTCATAGATGCCGCTGGATACTGATATTAAGAAGCTACTGGGAATTATCGAGAGCAACAAGATAAGAAACCTCGACAGCATTTCGCCTGATGAGTACAGGTCACTATTCAGGCAGTCTGCTCTGATATTTTCAGGCCAAAAGGAAGATGTTGAAAATATCTGGGACGATCACTTCAAATATGACGGGTCGGATATTCCCCTGAGAATATATAGGCCCGTGGGGGCAAAGGATGGGGCAATTGTCTATTATCATGGAGGCGGTTTCGTCACTGGCGATATAGAATCATATGACTCTCTATGCAGAAAGATTGCAAATACGTCCCGCTCAACTGTTATTTCCGTCGGATACAGGTTAGCTCCAGAGAATAAGTTTCCCACATGGTCAAATGATTCCTTTGAGGCATTCAGATGGGTCCAGGCGAGCAGCGATATGTTAAAAATTGATAGTTCAAAAATCGTTGTTTCAGGCGACAGTGCGGGAGGCAAATTGGCATTCGTTGTAGCACTGATGCTTCTGGACAATAACCTAAAGCCCCCCAGAATGATTGTTTCCCTATATCCTACAATTGGAATTGACTTATTCTCAGAGTCTTCAAGGGAATACAGTGAGGGGATATTCCTGGATAGAGCGGCCATGTCTTATTTTGCAAGGATGACAAAATTAAGTGCAAGTGATATTGCAAGCCCCTACAATGCAATAATTCAGCATCCGAAGCTTTCCGGTCTCCCAGAAAGCGTCGTTGTAACTGCAGAATTTGATCCGCTTAGGGATCAGGGGGAAACGTTCCTGTCAAAACTCAGGGAATCTGGAGTGAGGGCAACGGGAATAAGGGCACTTGGAATGATCCATGGCTTTGCATCCTTTTCTGGGGTTGTGCCTGCAGCGGACAGGATTCTTAGAATGATTTATGCAAATATTGGGTAGAAGGGGAAAGGCTTTCTGGCGTTCCAGGTCGGCAAAAGACCACCCTAAAAGTTCCCACTGGTCCTCATTTTACCTATAACAATCTGCCTCCACTTCTGGAAACTTGCAATTGCGATACATTGCTCACATTCCTCATACTGATTTAGGAAATAAGCAAATGAGGGTATTAGTCATCGCGTTCTCCTACAACAGAACTAAATACGGAAATTGGCATTTACACCGATGCCATTAAGAGTTGGTGATAAAGCTCCGGATTTCACTGGAATTTCTGACAGTGGGGAGAAGATAACTTTGAGCGAGAAATTGAAGGAAGGACCGGTTGTGCTTTATTTCTATCCAAAGGATGAAACACCGGGATGCGTCGCTGAAGCGTGTGCTTTTAGGGATAGATGGGAAGACGTAAGAAAACTTGGGGCAACTATTCTAGGAGTGAGTTCTGATTCTGCGGAATCTCATAAGAAATTCAAGGCAAACAGGAATCTTCAATTCACCTTGATTGCGGATGAGGATAAGCAGATCAGGAAGGCGTACGGCGCTACAGGCACGCTCATCCCACCCAGGATCACGTTTGTAATAGATAAACAAGGAAATATAAGGGAGGTCTACAATTCGCAGCTCAATGCTTCTAACCACGTTGAGGTTGCGCTGAAATCCCTAAAGTCTTTCCAGGCATAGGAACCACTACTCCCAATGTATTAGGTAGGTTACTAGTATGCAGTTTCAGTACAAGCCAAGATGATCTGAGGGTTTCTTTTCCTGCAGTGTTTTCTCGAGCCTTTCCAAAATCCCTAGTGCTTGCTCCTTCTTTCTTGACTGATTGGTGGTCGGGTCGCTAAGTATTCTCTTTGCCTTGTTCAAGTGGAATTCCATCTCATCAAAATTCTTTATCGAAAAGTACATGTTTGCAAGGGCTAGTTCGGCTCTCGCATCGTCCACTTCATCATCCGGGGTTCTCTGGTTGTTGGTTACATTACCAGATGTTCCAGATATGAACGGTTGTGAAGGGTTGTAATTCCTCTTCAGTTCCTTTGCAAATGAAGAGCTCACTACTCCAGCTGCAACCATGCTAGCTATGAATGCACCAATTATTACAGCAAAGAAAGCATTGTAGGAAATCGTCTTGATGAGATATGCTACATACCCGCCAACATATCCCGCTATGAGTATTAAGGGACTTATATACCTGAATCTGGCTGGGATCTTGATAATTGGTGGAACTGTTGGATTATTCATGCAGTAGGATATCAAGTCTGCAAGTTTCTGCTTCCTCCTTCCGCCCTTGCACTCTGGATTCTGGATAGATAGCGACGCTTCCTTTAGCATTTCACTAGACTTTTCCGTTTTCCCGGATAGTTTATACAATTGTGAAAGTTCGAATTCTATTGAACCTATTTTGTAAAGGTCACGCTCTGCATTATTCTTTTCAACTTCCTTTTTGAGCGATCTTTCTAGCTGAGAAATCCTTTGCTCAGCTGCTATCATGGTATCTGATCCTCTCTGAAAGTCCCCATAGAGAGACCTTCATACCCTTATCGATTTTGAACTTAAAAATTTAATGAAAATACTTCAATTGCTGGCTCATAAGATACGCAGTACTATTTATTGATTTTTCACGTATAGTACATAACTTTTAACATAGCGCTTCTCTTAAAAATCTTAAGTTTCCTTCAAAGATTAAGACCCATTTAACTTCCTCTTTCTTATAAAACATTACCTAGCTATCATGCGAGTGATAGAAAATATCCCTCTCGTCTCAACCCGTTGTAGCACATTCTCCTGAATTAGATGAGACTGGGGAATCACATGTACTGGGTCTTAGCCCTTACAGTAATCCCTGTGGACCACCTGAACCGCATCTTTGGTATAGTAAATACTGGATTGGCATTGCAAGTAACAAGACTTTGACGGCAGAACAAAGTTTTGAATCTTTTTCAGTTCTTTATGAAATCTATGAAAACATCTGCATCTCCGAAGACGTTTGATAGCTTTGCGTATTCATTAGGCATATGCTCTGTTTCGTCTAGCGTCCCCCATACTATCGTGTCTAGACCCTTGTTCCTGAAGAAGGCCCCGCAAGTTCCTCCGCCAATGCCCACACTCTTGACTTCGATTCCCCTCAGTTTTTTTACGCTTTCTATGAACTTTTGAACGAATTGTCTACCTTCTGGGGTGTTGGATGATGGATCTGCCCTGTTGACAACTTCTATCTTTACTTCAACACTCTTTTCTTTCTCGAACTGGTTAGCTATCTTTTTGACAGTTCCGAAAACATCATCCATCTTGTATTTAGGAATGATTCTCATGTCAAAATAGAAACTTTCCTTCCCTGGAATGATGTTTACAGATGAGGTGCCTGGCTCTACCTTTGTAGGTTCGAACGTGCTTACTGGAACCGTGAATTCTGGATCTGATGCATTGTACATGGAATGAAGATTGTTGTCTATCCTCATCTCCAGCTCCCTTGCCAGTCTGTGCGCATTCTTTCCCGCATCAGGTGTAGAGGCATGGCACTGCTTCCCAACAACAGTTATCTTGAGCCACGCAAGTCCTTTCTCTGCAACCTCAACAGAACTTCCGTCAGGAGTTCCGAAATCCGGAACGATGAACT
>JAJYRY010000055.1 GCA_021793855.1 Thermoplasmata archaeon | reverse complement strand
CAGTTGCTATCAGGGCAATTAAGCTGATAATAAATGAAATAAACACAGGCGCATGAGAATAGCTTAGAGCATTCACCAAAGGGTCTGCACTAACTCCATATAGATTCCATGGCATTAACGAGAGCATGCCTACGACCACCAGAATGTAGAGGACAGAACTTACTACCAGTGATATCATGATTGCTTTTGGTACGTTTCTTCTTCCATCCTCTACTTCAGGGGTAAGGGTCGCGATCGTATTGAACCCTGAATATGCGAAGAAAGCGAGGGAAGCTGCTTCGATAATACTTAATGGACCGTGAGGAAAGAGAGGCGTGAAGTGAGAAGAGGTCCAGGTCCCATACTTTACTGATACTAGTATAAAAATCACCAGGCCTGCAACTGTCATGAAAACCAGTACCTGCTCAAGCTTTGCTACCAGTTTCACTCCAGAGTAATCTATTGCAGTTATAACAGAGATGAAAATTATTGATACCAGTATTATGAGCAGATGTGAATCTACGTTGAAAAACGAGAGCAGGTATGAAGAAAATCCAAGAGTCACTGCAGCACCAGCAATTGCATAAGATATAGCTCTTAACCATCCAACTATGAATCCAAGAGAATCGCCCATGGTATCCCTTACAAAAGAGTAAAGGCCCCCATGAGAGACAATCTTGGAAGATAGCTCGGCGCTGTTGAATGCAACTGTCATTGCTAGGAATGCGGTAAATATAAACGCTACTATAGCTCCAGGTCCCGAATCCTTTATTACAACACCTGCAAGTACGAATATTCCTGCTCCTATTATGTTCCCAAGTCCTATCGCAGTAGCCTGCCACATCGTTATCTTTGAATTTGGCATGTCGAATCAATCAACTTAAGTTGAGATGAGAATTGGACTATTGATTAAAACTATTCTAAAGTTCAGTCTTGCTAGGTATATCATGCCCTTTTCCTGTATAAGTGTATAAGAGATTATTAAAGCAATATCCAGTTTGAATGTACCAATTAAAATTTTGAAGCAATTAGAGGTAATCCTTCAGAAGTACCTTATTTAGAATCTCAACTAGGGCATATCTCAGGGTAGAATATGTTATAGTTAAAGTAAAATCTATAAAGAGTAAATAATCAACACGACGCCTGACCACTTTCTCCATGTATACCTCTTTTTTGTCCATCTCTCACTTTACTTATTCACTGCAATTTTAGAATTTTCCCCATGATTCCACACTCAGGCAAAGAAATCAATTCAAATCTTTAATAAGATTATTAAGCGAAGAACAAATAAATCAAAAAATTCCTCAAAATGTTTATATTAAGGAATTTCAATCAACACGGGTTAAAAAATAGGAGGTAAAAGTTTTGAAAAACAGAAACGAAAGGAAAATAGTGATAGCAATTGCAGTCTCTTTAGTGATGATACTATCTGCAATGGCAATCACGATGGATGCAACTTCCAACGTAGTGATTGCTGGGACTTCAGGAACCCCAGCAGCATCGGCAAGCAGTAATACACCTTGGACGTATCCAACAACCACGATGCAGGAACCAGGCTACACAAATGGGACATTTATAATGGCTGCTACCAACGACGTGGAGCATTTAAACATATATCAAGCCACTGACGTTTACAGTTTCTATCTTCTCGACGAAGTATATGATTTTGCAACAAACCTTCTTCCGAATGAGACAATCTCACCTTGGCTAGCAACAAGCTGGACTGAATACAATGTTACCAATATGTCAGCTTCTTCTGCAACAAGCACATTCCTAGGGCTAGCAGGATCCGGAAATCTCACTACTTTTGATCCTCTGAATGGCCAGTACTCACCAGTGAAATACGTCTACCAAGTGAACATAAGGCCGGGAGTACAATGGACAGATTATTCCCCAGGAGTATCAACATATGTTTACTCAAACCATACATCATTCAATGGGCCAAATGGAAATCCTCATAGCTACACATACAGGTATCCCTCTGTCACAATGCAGACTTACTACGTACAGTCAGCAGACTTTATACTGTCATGGAAGATACTACAATCAGCCTTTGATTATAGTGGCTCATTCCCAAATATTGTGAACGCTGTACCTGTTAACAATACAACTGTCGATTTTTACCTGAGCAACCAAAGTGCGACTTTCCTGACATATACACTCGAGACACCCATACTCCCCTATCATATCTGGGTCAGTCACGATTATTCCTCATCCCCAGGAGCATGGAATTATACAGCATCACTGCCAGCTGCAAACTCATACAATGCATGGGATGTCGGATATAATGCAGCTACCGGAACCGCGACGGGTCTCGTCGGAACAGGACCATTTATGTTTACAAACAACTATGGTTTACCGTCCGGAAAGTGGATCTTCGACCAATACTGGAAGCTCTACGTGAACCCACACTACTTTGTACAGTACGTACCGTCGCTCCGCCAGTGGACGCCAAAGTTCTATGAACTGTATGTTCCACTGTACCTATCGCTATCTGCGGCGGTTACCGCAGTGACACTAAACCAGGTATACCAGATAGAAGGTGGAGTAACCCCTACGTTCCTGCCTACTCTGGCAACGTCTCCGAACACTTATGTGTTCCACAAGCCGACAACAGGGTACGGATTCATACAGCTCAACTCATTCAATCAGTCAGATGCAAATATGACTACAAGTCAGTATGGATTCACACCTGCTTCAATAGCTCCTCCGTTAAATGTAACATCTGTGAGACAGGCGCTCAACTATGCTGTGAACAAGGTTTATCTAAACTCTGTCGTGGATGAAGGGTATGGAATACCCGGTACTTCGGTAATTCCAGATTCTGACAGCGTATGGCAGAATCACAGTCTTCCGTCCTATTCATACAATCCTTCACTAGCGATGACGCTTCTGAACAACACTCCAGGTATGACAAGGGTGAACGGCGAGTATTACTACCAGGGAAAACAGTTCACGATGGATATACAAATAACTTCTGCAGCTTCAAACCCGTTAGGCGTTGAGGGAGCCCTCTTGATAGCCCAATGGTGGGACCAGATAGGGGTAAAGACAACGGTGACTCAAGAAGCTTTCAGCACGCTCGTTGATAATCTCATAACATATGGTTACCAGGCGATCGAGCTCGGTATCAGTGGAATTGTTGGAGATCCAACAGGCGATTATGTTTCATTCTACACTCCTGCTGGGTTAGGGTCAGGTTTCTTCCTCGGTCCTTACAGCAACATAACATATAACGGAGTAAATATGAATGGAACAGCAGTAACGAACCTTATGGTCACCCTGTATAACGAACTGAACACTAACACAAACCTGACACAGAGGATTGCAATTTCAAACGAGATACAGGGGATAGCTGCAATTGAATCCACAATGATCAACGTCGGCTATGGAATAGACCTTTTCCCGGTTGTGACATCTGTGTTCACTAACACAACCAATGATACACTTTCACAGACAGGGTATGAATACTGGAACTTCATGACAGCCCATCTAAAGACTTCAACAACGACAACAGTACCAAAGACGATTCCAACGCAGCTGAGCGTTGGAGTGGTTCCATCGAGCAGAATATACTACAACGGAGAATATGGTAACATTACTTTCGAGGTCAGGAATCAGTACGGAGCGCCTGTATCCGGAGCTTCTCTCACGATAGGCGTCAACCCGTCGGGAGCACTTCTCAACATAACAAGCCTGTCCGGTGTTACGAATTCCCAGGGAACCTATGTACTGGAATTCAAGGTGCTAGGCAACCAGCCCCTTGTTTATACGTCAGACTATACCGGCGAAATTAACATTTCTGCAGCAGCTACTATGAGCAGCTCTTCCTCTGGACCGGTACTGCCCGGTCTTGGATACACATTCATAGACGTATCGCCTGTACCAGTTGCTTACAAGGTTCTTGCAGTTCCAAATCTTCAGACCACTTCAAGCGCTTACCAGCCTCTGACCATTGAGATATACAATCCCGTAAACGGTACACCTATCTCTGGGTACAACTATATGATTCAGGTCAACTCTGGAATTCTCGATTTGAGCAACAGTACTGATAAGTCTGCTACACTCAGTCACCTGACTCCAGGAAATCCATATGCTGAATCGTATTTTGCAAATAACAACTACAACATGACTGAGGTTGTCGGAAGTACGCCTTCTAATGGGACGTTCACGATAGGTGTAAGAGCAGTTAGCGGCCTCAACGCTTCAATCATCGGCAACAGCACTGAAAGCTATATCTTCCTTGGAAATTATTATGCCGGTGCGCCGATGTCTGGTGCTGCTCCGTACATGACGCTTGCAGAGTTGACCTCAGCCACAAATCCATTAGGGTTCGGAACACAGCAACCCGTGGAGATACCTGTCCAGGTATCCTCAGGAATTCCTCAGTACAAGATAACAATGACAACTTCGCAACCATTCATATCTTCTCCAAGCGGTTCAGTTGAGGTCAATGTAACCGTTACTAACGCCCTTGGGGCACCTGTTCCAAATTTCGCAGTTGATCTTGTAAGTCAAAATGCGCTTGGTGCAAACAGAGGATACTTCTACGGTACAGGGACGGAGATTCAGTACCCGAATCTGAACAGCTTGTTCGGTAGCACTACGCTCCCAGCAATTCAGGTAATGACCAACAGCTCTGGAATGGCGTCGGTAATGTTTAGCTCTGGACTATATCAGGTTGAGTCTGTAAGTGGCTCATTCATGGGATATGCACCTGAAAACTTCATGGATCAGTATCTGGTACCTGCTGACATGTTCCAGCTGAGTGCAGTTGGAATCAACTATACTGCCGTAGCAACTGCAGAAGTCAATTCTTCCGCCATGGTAAACAATCCTGCACCTTCAACCGTCCTGACTCCTTATTTCAACAACTCGCAATCTATCAACGGTTTCAATGTAATATACGGCAATTCTTCCTACACACTATACGTGAACTCCACTATGGCTAACTCCGCAGGACCGTCTGTTTCAGGAACATCTTTTAGCGTAAGTGCAAGCATAGGGAACCTATCAACGACATCAGGCATGACTGGCGCCAATGGATCGGCTACAGTAACATACAGTGCACCGAATGTTACGGTAATGACACCGGTGACAGTTACAGTGACCAGCGGCGGATCATCCTACGCTTATAGTTTCTTCGTTATGCCTCTACAGAAAGTAACATCTAAGCCCATAACGAAGACCGTAACAGTTACGCCGAACCTTGATGCATACTATGCGCTAATCGTAATATTCGCGGTTCTGTTTGTAGCGTTTGCAGCACTTTACTCTATGTCAAGAGGTAAGGGGAAAGCTAAGGATCAAACACCACCAGAGCAGCAAAATCCACCAGAACAAAAGTAGATTCTTATTTAATTTTCATTTTTTTAATTTATTTCTAATTTTGGAAGTCTTCTATTTTGACGCATATAGAGTTTGAAAGTGGCTTATTATCAGAAAATATCAAATAATTGAGGATAATGGAAATTTTGAAGACGCAATGTTGTGCTTTATTATTTGACCAAGTATTCAAAGGTATCTAATTTTTTTAAAAATCAATAATATCCATATCCTAGAACCAAGGAAAACTTCGTAATTCTCCGAAATGATTATGAACTAATCTCTTATAAATGCGCGTGAACCCATACCTCATCGCCCGTAAGATCATTCAGGCAGTTATATTGATAATTCTAGTTGCGGTTGTAATTTTTGTGGTTTACAGATTGATGCCAGGGAATCCAGCGCAGTTGCTTCTTTTTGGTGCTAAAAACAAGGCAGGATTGTCTGGCCAACGCTTGACTGCTGTGGAGGCCCAGCTGGGCCTTGCTGGAGGCAAATGGAATCCCGTAAACTTCCTTATATATATGAAGGACATGTTTACATTCAACTTTGGGTACGATTATTTCGAAAGCTTGACTGTTTGGGATATCATTAGACAGGCGCTCCCTTACACATTCCTTCTCTTTGGAACAGCAGCTATTATATCTTTCGCATTGGGTATCCCTCTAGGTATCCTGACATCCTGGTTCAGGTCCACGAAGAAGGAGTCGGGACTAATTGCTTCTTCAACAATACTTAATGCAATTCCATTCTTCGTCTTAGCGGTGTGGTTAGTTATTTATTTAACAGCTCTTAAACCATTCTTTCCGGTAAGGACCGTTTTCCCACTTTCGTGGCTTGTCACTAACCCGCTTGGTGTTGCGTACTATATATTCCTACCAGTTACAACTCTAATAGTAATAGAAGGTGCGAGCCATCTTTTGACCACCAGGGCTGCTATGGTTGGTACACTAGGTGAGGATTTCATAATGACTGCTAGAGCAAAGGGTGTGAGGGAGGGGAACGTAATGTTCCATCACGCTGCAAGAAATGCTATGATACCGATAAGTACGAGAATGGCCCTGGAGCTTGCTCTGCTGATGAGTGGGGCAGTAGTCGTCGAAATTATATTTTCCTATCCCGGTATTGGCCATCTACTTTACAATGCGACTTTAGAACTGGATTATCCCCTTGCTGAGGGGGCACTTTTCGTCATATCACTAGTGACTATCATTACATATTCGCTTGTA
>JAJYRY010000054.1 GCA_021793855.1 Thermoplasmata archaeon | reverse complement strand
AACGGTTTCCCTCCGAGCGTCACTGTTCCCGCAGACGGTTTAAGCAATCCGAGAAGTATCTTGATTATTGTTGATTTTCCGCAGCCTGAAGGGCCAATGATGGACACAAACTGGTTGCTCTGAATGGAGAAGGAGACGTCTCGGAGTGACAGAAGTTTCTTTCCGTTGGAATCGTATTCGACTCCTATACCTTTCAGTTCCAGTAAATCCATCAATGCCAAAGGCAGTAATATTATATAGCCTTGCCTGACATATAACTACTTACGTATCTTTACCAGGAAACGGAACGATACCTTGAAGATGGAAATGAATTGATGAAGAAACGAAGAATTTTTGGACTTTCAGATTGAGATGTGACTAAAAATCAAACAATCTTCAGAAAAGGATTTCTACGCTCGTTTGATTGGGTTGGGAGTCATGGTAAGTTTCGCCCTCATACTTCTCATTCTCGAGGCTACAGGTGTCACATTCCTGAGATTGTGGATTCTCATGGGCGTTTCCATTCTACTTGCGATCATCTTCGGAATACTTGCTGCGAGGGTCAGGATTGCTGAGTTGATCCTTATACCAATCGTGGATGTTCTTGAGGCAATTCCGGTCATATCATTCTTCCCCATAGTGCTGGTGTTCTTCCTCAAGGATATCGGAGGACCTGTGGGGACGGAACTGTCCGTAGATGTGCTGATTATAACCGCCCTGGTATGGAACATAATAATTGGCGTTTACCAGGCCGTGACCCATATTCCCCAAGAGCTGCTAGAATCCACATATGCATTCAAGATGTCCCTCTGGAAGAGGTTCAGGTATCTCTACCTCCCTTCCAGCTACCAGAAGATAGTTGCGAACATCATGCCAAGTTTCGCAAGCGGGCTCTTCTACATCACGCTCTCAGAGGTGATACAGCTTGGCTCCCAGGATTACCATGTTTTCGGTATAGGACAGGTTGCCGTTCAACTCGCTAGCCGACAGGACCTTGCAGGGACATTGATCATGATACTTGTGATGGTTATTGTGATCGTAATCAATTCACGATTCATTATCAACCCCCTGATTAGGATGACGGAGCGTTACACATTCGAGGCAGATACCGGACAGCAGGGACAAAGGAGGATGAGGAGGAGGAGCGAGCTGATGTCCTCAATCTACCAGAGGACAAACCAGGTAGCTGGATCTGTTACAAGCCTCGTTTCATCAGTGGGCAAGATTGCATCAAGACTCCCAAACGTAGGAGGCAAGAAGAGGGTTTTCAAATCTTCTTCGAGAGCGCTCAACATAACCGTAGGTTCATCGTTGATCCTGATACTCATAGTGGCAGTATACCTGATAGCACAGTCTGGATTCGCGGCTGCCTTTTCTCTCTACGTAACAAGACCTTCATTCCTTGTTTCTGCAAGTATAGGGGCGGCATACGACCTGTTAAGAATTGGAATTGTATACGCCATTTCCTTGGCGACTATGGTTCCCCTTGCTATAATCGCTGGAAAAAGGAGGAAGGAAGGGGATATACTTAACAGCGGCATGCAGGTTCTTTATTCGGTTCCAGCGCCCATCTTCTACCCTTTAATCCTTGTCTATCTCACGCCCTTCCTGATGAAATTCCTCTCATTCGACATATCGCTGAACATAGAGGTTCTCATCATAACGTACCTGTCAGCTGCATCGTATATCTTCTTCAACGTCTTCGGAGCTGCAAGGAACATACCTTCTGATTTCGAGATGGTAGCCACTACACTTAGGCTCAAGGGTATGAAGAAACTGAGATACCTCACCATTCCCGCTATAATCCCCGCACTTATAACAGGGTCCATGTCAGCGATAGGGAGCTACTGGGCAGGCCTGATGGTTGGAGAATACCAGAAGTTGCCATCAGGTACTTATACGGTGTCGTTCGGCCTTATGAAGATGATAGACCAGTCAATTGCAAGCGGGAACCTCCTGCTCACTGACGCGATAGACATCTTCATGATAATTGTCATCATAATCATCAGCTACGTGATCTGGATAAGGCTCTTTGATTATTCAAGGAAGAGGTTCACGTTCACCTGAAGGGAATGTTCTTGGGACTCATATAATCGTTGAACCAGTTGCCTACGGGCTCCTGATCCGAGTCAAACTCTCCTATCACCTTAGTTTTCATATTAAGGCAGTGCGTTGAAGCAATAGCAGAAAAACGCGGACATATCTTTGCCATCACGTTTTCTGCAATCAATTAGGCAACTGAGCAAAAGAATTGTTAATATACCGTAAAAGATGCCGAAGCAATGAAAAGCGAAGAAAATTTCGAAAGAAGTCCCTATCTTGAAGAGCACAAGAGTGACCCGGTCAAGTGGAACATGTGGAGCGATAGCCTCTTCGAAATGGCCAAGAAGGTTGACAAGCCACTATTCATAACGATTGGATATTCGACATGCCACTGGTGCCATGTGATCCAGAAGGAATCTTTCAGGGACGAGGAAATATCAAGGATAATCAACGAGAATTACATTCCGGTGGTGGTAGACAGGGAGGAGAGACCGGATATAGATTCATTCTACATGCACGTCTCCCAGATCATGAACGGCAGCGGTGGATGGCCCTTGAACGTCATCGCCATGCCGGATGGAAGGCCATTCCAGGTTTTCACATACCTGCCTGCGAGGGAGACAGGAGGGAACGGCGGGATGGAAGGGATACTGAAGGCAATCTCCGATATATGGAAGTCTGAGAGAGGAAGGATCATAGAAGCGGCAGACCAGGTCTCTTCAATAACCCTCGTTCCGGAAAAGGAGGTGGAAGGTGAAATCAGGTTCGAGGATTCACTGGAAATTCTGCAGAGCATGTATGACAGGAAGAATGGAGGGTTCGGTGACCAGCCCAAATTCCCAAACTTCCCCTATATTCTATTCCTGATGAAATACATGCATTCGAAGAAGATCAGGAATCTTTCATACCTAGTCGAGAAAACATTGAGGAACATGAGGAACGGTGGCATATACGACCAGGTAGGATATGGACTTCACCGTTATTCGACGGATTCAGAATGGAAGATACCACACTTCGAGAAGATGCTTTACGATCAGGCAATGGCGATTGAAGCTTATACCCAGTACTACAGGTTTTCAGGAGATGCCTCATTCCTTGAGGTTGCGGGGGAAATAGTGGAGTTCGTGAACAGGGAGATGAAGAATACTGACGGCTTCTACGATAGCGGCCTCGATGCGGATTTCGAGGGGAACGAGGGGTATTACTACACGTGGACTGACGAAGAAATGAGGGAAAAATTTGACGATGAAACAAGGAAGAGGATAGAGGAGAGCTACTATTTTGACAGGGACATGGAGAACAGGATAATACTGAGGAGGAGGGAGCTGTTCAACGTGTCAAGGGACAAAGTGAAGGCACTCAAGGAACTTAATGGAATAATCCTGAAGGTGAGAAACGAGAGGGGCACTCCGAAGAAGGACGACAAGGCAATACTTGCATGGAATGCAATGCTCCTCTCCTCTATGCTTTCATATTCCATTTCAACTCAAATGAAGGGGGTTGATGAAATCGTCAATACGTCCAGGAAACTCATGAAATCATTCTCCTCTGACGGCACGCTCTACAGGACAGTAAGGAAAGGATCGAAGGGTGTGGAGGCGCTGTTAGAGGATTATGCATACTACCTGTCACTCATGATAGACCTTTATGTAGCTACTGGTGAAAAGGAGTTCCTCTCAGAGGCTCTTGAGAAGATAAACAACGTAAAGGAGAAGTTCCTAGACAAAATGGAGGGGGGCTTCTACAGCAGCCCCGAGGGAGAATTGAAAACGATTGTGAGGAACAAGGACAGACTGGATATCATATACCCGTCTGGAGAATCTGTTCTTTATGATGTGCTTGAAAGATTGTATCTTATAACAGGAGCGGAGGAGTTCAGGGAATTTGCTGATTCAATATTCCATTCGAGAAGAAATGAGATGCTTAGGAATCCATTATCTTCGGTTTACCTTCTTTCGTCCCTTGTTTCAAAGGGAAAGGGGATGAAGATAGAGATACCGGATAAACTCAGAAATGACATCCTTTCAGAGATAGGAAAGAGGTACCTCCCAAATGTTCTAGTCGTCCCAGGTTCTGAATTCATACAGGTATGTGATGATAAGTCATGCAAGTTCAAGGGAAATGACTTGAAGGAAGCTATAGACTTCATATCAAAAGGCAACTGAGTGACAGCAACAGATGACCCTCTCATACTCAAGAACAACTGTCTGAAGGGACCTTTTAAGAATTGGTTTAGATATAGGAAATGACTACCTCATCAATCCTTCTTTTACCCAAGGTACAATGGGGACAAATACACCAACTCTCATTATTCGATGAAGTAATTATAAAGCTATTAATATTTATATAGATGTTTATTAAAATTTCAAAATGTTCAAAATCGAATGAAGAAAATCCATCTTCCTTTTCAGCGAAAAAAATTGACGAACTGAAGTGCCAATCTGAAGCCTATTTTCCTGCTTGAAATGATTTTGCTCTAACGTCATTTCCCGCATTGACTCAAATATTCGCTGCAAACATTTTAATGGTGGATTCTGATTAGCCCGAATAATCGGTGGACTTGATGGTTTCAACGAGCAGAATTAAGACTCTGACAGATGCATTGAAGGACATGGGAGTAGAGTCGAAGACAGGTATCGTTCTAGCGATAACTTTCTTCTTCTCATTATTCCTCAGCATGTTCTTCGTAATCGGTCCTGCGGTAAGGGCAGACTATGCCGTTTCCGGAGGCTCCGATGCCTACTACAACATGCGTATTGTGATATACATTCTGCAGACCCACCATCAGCTGCTGTTTGATCCTAGTTTAAATTACCCTATAGGTCTCGAGAATCCCAGACCACCTTTCTTCATGTGGTTTGCAGTAATGCTAGGCTACGCCTTCTCCCCATTCCTGGGAGGGGTTTACAACTCAACAATGACCATGTTCCTTGCATCGACTGCAATAGGGGGGGCATTCATAGTGTTCCCGACATACTTCCTCGGGAAGGAACTGTTTGACAGAAAGGTTGGGCTCATTGCTGCTATACTGGTCGCAATGTCACCGCTCACGCTGATGAAGAGCATTGCTACCATAGGGCTGTTCGATATATTCACTGCTCTGTTCGGGCTGATGTTCATATACTACTTCCTAAGGGCAGTAAACACTTTCAGGTACGAATCACAGGACAACTCAATACTCAAGAACTTGTGGCCGTCCCTTAAAAGCAACCCGATATCCGTAATATACGGACTCCTTGGTGGGGTCTCACTGGCAGCCTCAATGCTCACCTGGGTCGGATCTATCTCTCTTGTACTCATCTTGGTTGGATCGGCAGTTATCCAGATAGCAATATTCGCAATAAAGAAGAGGAGTGCACTCTCAATATTCTTCGCAACTCTATTCCTTGGTTCTGGATTCCTGATATCATTCCCGTGGTATTACGTAGCTGGTTTCGTCCCCGTGAGGTTCGACTACCCGTTTATCCTATGGATTGCACTCCTAATCGTTGCAATATACTTCCTCCTTCTCCAGAAGAGACCTTGGCTCTTTTCGCTGGGGCTGTTCATTGTCGCTGCTGTCGCTGGAATACTGCTATTGTACAAGGTTGACAGGGCACTGATTTACTCGATACTGTCAGGACAGCACTATTTCATAAAGAACAAGATTTACGATACTATTGCAGAGGCACAGGCCCTACCGCTTGGTGAAGACCTTCTTGAGTTTGGTGCATTCACGTTCTTCGCAGCCTTCATAGGACTTGCTTACCTGGTATACAAGTGGGTGAGGACTGCCACATTCAACATGACTCTTGCCGTCCTGTATTTCGGTGGTATAATTGTCATAAGCATGATAGCTTCAAAATTCCTCTATTTCGGGGCTACGGCCGCATCCATACTCACCGCATATATTATAGTAAGGTCATTCGAACTCCTCCAGTTCAGGGAGGCAATAGAGAAATCTAAGGGAAGAAGCATAAAGAACGCCCTGAGAAGGGAACTGAAGTTCGCTCATTACGCAACAATCCTGATTGTCGTATTCCTCCTTGTGGTACCGACGACGTTCTATGCAGTTGATTCGGCTATACCTTACAACAACAAGACGTCATACGACCGTGAGCTTTATAACGATACCCCTGCATTCCTGAGACCAGCGAACTACTCTCCACCCTATTATCTTGGTGCATTTGGAGCATCCCTTGCAACGCCAAATCAACCGCTGAATACCGCGCTATCGTGGTTTGCAAATCAAGATGCACAGTTGTCTCCATCACAGAGACCTGCTTTCATGTCGTGGTGGGACTACGGGTTCCAGACGCTTGAACAGGGAAATCATCCCGTCATGGCAGATAACTTCCAGGATGGTATATATCCCGCTGCCCAGCTCCTTCTTGCACAGAATGAGAGCCAGATGATATCCGTCATGATCACAAGGATGCTTGATAACTATTCAGTGAATGGCAATTTCAATAATTCTGCAGTCATCCCCATACTTACCCAGTACTTGGGTCAGAATGGAACTGAAGCAATAATGAACTTTGAGACCCATCCACATA
>JAJYRY010000053.1 GCA_021793855.1 Thermoplasmata archaeon | reverse complement strand
ATTCCTGAGTAATGAATGAGTATCCCTATCAGCAATAGCAGTAACATATCCGGGATTCGCTTCTTCCTGAAGGCTATCTCACCTATGAAACCGAGAAGCATGATCCCTGCCAAGAGCAGTAGGAGCTCATCAGTAGTTATCAACTCTTCAACAGCCTCATCTCTATTATAACACTTTTTGTCAATTTTGACTACAGACTGCTTGGAATTGGCTCTCAGCGTGTTAAAGTCTTACAGGTCTATGTTCACCTTCTTATTTTGTCAGACAAGGCAATGACATTAATTTCCAGTTATAAGCGAGAAGTTCTTCATTACAAACATCAAGTTCAATACTATGATTGCAAAGCCAACAATGTTAAGTGCCCCAAATGAAGGCATAATTGATGTCAGTTTCTGAATAGATGGGATATAGATACCAAGCATGGAAAATGTCAGGAGGAGAAAGAGCACTATTGGTACTACCTTTTCATTTGTGACTGATGCCCTACCATCTACCCTTTTGCCTGACAAGACCATTGATGCCCATATAATTGAAAGGGGAAGATATGACAGAAAAGCTAAAACCACGATTGAAAAGACTAGGCCATAGCTGCTGAGCTCCCTGAAGTTTAACAGAGAGAAAAGAACAACTGACGGTACGATCAGTACCAAATCAACCAGTGTGATTATGAAAATCGCATCTCTTGAAGTCTTAACAGACAATTTCTGCTTTATAACACTATTGCTAAATCCGTCAGACAATATTGTTCCCATAGCAATTAATTACATATTATACCAGTATAAATATTTGTCTGCTTAATGTCATACAAATGTCAGAGTTATACGTCTTACGGTCTTTACCTTACACAAGAGGTTTGAAATTTGGGAGACTTATACAATTTCCATTTCAGTACATTTACTTGCTTTCACTTAATATTCATAAATGCGCAACTTTTATTTTTGAGCGTACTATGGGAGAAAATGGAGTTTTTGAAGTATTCCGCCAGTGACTCCCGCAATGTTAACGCATTAATTGTACCTATTTTTGAAGATTTTAAACCAGTGGATACAACAAAGATGATGTCTGGTTCAAAAGTTCTGGAAAGTGCAAGAAAATCCGGATTCATCGGAAAGAGGGGAGAAACTTTTGATATTTTCGATGCAAAGCTGGAAAAGAGGGTATTGCTCATAGGACTTGGACATAGGAAGGAATTCGATGATGAAAAACTCAGGAGGGCATATTCGTCAGCATTTAACTCCCTCAGGTCCATACCAAAGGGGGTTGTACAAGTCATTCTTCCTGGATTATCTTCAAATGAACCTAAGGAGGCCACATTTGCGATCGCCCTTGCAGCTTACGATTTTGATAAATACAGGAGTGACAAGAGCAAGACTAAAGTGGAGAAGGTGCTAATTACTACTAATTCAGATGAAAAACTTATAGATGAGGGGAGGGTCATTGCTGAAGCGGTCAATTTCACGAGGAATATAGCAAATTTACCTCCTTCTATAGGAACACCTTCT
Organism: Thermoplasmata archaeon; assembly: GCA_021793855.1. Next base: position 5,169 of record JAJYRY010000053.1, on the reverse strand, counting down.
CTTTTTGAAAAAACTGCAAAAAATATAAGAGGGTTAACAGTCAGGGCATTCGACAGGGAAGACTTTATTAAGATGGGAATGGGCGGACTTGAAGGTGTTTCTAGAGCTGCCAGAGAAGCAGCTAAGCTGTTGATACTTGAATATGGCCCGAAGAACAAGAAACCTGTTCTTATTGTGGGAAAAGGAATTACATTCGACAGCGGAGGCATATCAATAAAACCTGCAGATGGAATGGACCAGATGAAGTTTGACAAGTGTGGTGCATCTGCAGTAATCGGGACAATGAAATTAATTTCCGACCTAAAACTGAACAAACACGTGATAGGAATGACGCCCCTCACGGAGAACCTGCCTGGAGGAAATGCATACAAACCAGGTGATATTCTTACACATTACAACGGTGTTACATCGGAGGTGCTTTCGACAGATGCCGAGGGCAGACTTGTGCTTGCTGACGCTCTTAGCTATGGAACAAAGAATTTCAAGCCATCGGCCGTAATTGATATGGCCACTCTCACGGGTGCTTGCGTTGTAGCGCTTGGCAACAATTATGCAGGAATGATGGGAAATGATGATAAATTAAAGAAAAAAATTAAATCTGCGTCTGAGAAAACCTGGGAAAATGTTTGGGAACTTCCCCTGGACGAAGATTTCCAAGATCAGATTAAGAGCAAAGTGGCTGACATAAAAAATACTGGTGGGAGAGAGGGTGGTGCAGAAACGGCAGGAGCTTTCCTCAGCAGGTTTGTTGGGGATATTCCTTGGGTTCATCTTGATATAGCTGGAACGGCGTGGACGCAGAAAAACAATTCGCAGAGAGCTTATTTACCGGCTGGAGCCACTGGATTCGGCGTAAGACTCCTATACGAATTTCTGAAGGAAGAGTAAGCCTGCTCCTGAAGCAAGCTATCTGGGTAGAGCTAGCATGCATCGAGATGCGAACCTGCGTTAAATACACCTAAGTCTATATTCTGCAAATTCGGTGTAGTTGTTTTATATCAATCATCCATCTATGTTTATGCAAACATCCTTCGATGAAAGCTTCATCAAGGAAATCAGAAAGAGATTTCCCAGGATAGAGAAAGACTTTACAGGGAGGAAGAGAATCTTTGTGGACAATGGAGCGGGGAGTCTAGTCCTTGGTGATGCACTAAAGTCAGAGACCAAAAGTAGAATAGATTACAGTGCTAACACGGATGCAATCTATAGCGAATCTAAGGCAAACGAACATATCTTGATGGAAGGAAGAAGGGCAGTCGCAGATCTCCTTAATGCCCCTAGTGAGCTGAACATCTATCAGGGAGAGTCCGCTTCTGACTTATTTTTCAGAATTTCATATGCATTAAGAGGAATTTTCAACAGAGACAGTAACGTCGTTTCATCATATGCCGAACATTATGCAAACGTTTCACCATATATAGAAATGAAGAAGAACAATAAGATTTCAGAGCTTAGGCTTGCGAAACTGAACAAAGAGGATGGTACAGTGGACTTAGACCATCTTGCCTCTCTAGTTAACAGGAGAACAAAGATAATAGCAATTACTGCAGAGAGCAATCTTCTAGGGAATAAAGTCAACATTCCCGAGGTATCAAAGATCGCAGTCGAAAATGAAGCCTTCTTGCTAGTGGATGGAGTGCACTTCGCTCCACAGGGGTGCTCGGACATTAAGAAAATGGGCTGTGACTTCTTTGTGTTCTCAGCCTACAAGATATTTGGTCCCCGAGGTAGTTTCGTGTACATGAGCGATAGGGCTATGGATACTATAAGACCATTCTACGTGGATAGGGAGGCCGGACCGGGTAGCAGTTCTTATTTCGAAATTGGAACGAGAGACCAGGCCATATTTTCAGCAATGAATTCGGTGGTAGATTACATTTCTTCCCTTTCACTGGACATTTTACGATTCAAGGGCAGAAAGTTACCAAGGAATAGAAGAAATGGTGTAAGGAAGGGGATGGAAAGGGTTGAGAACTACCACAAAGAGCTGAGCAGGCTCGTCCTGGATGGGACGGAAGAGACAGAGGGACTGTCATCAATGAAGAATGTTATCCTCTACGGCATATCAGATTCTAAGCGGCTAAGCGAAAGGGGCACTACTTTCTCATTCAATTTCAAGAATGTGACCGATAAGAAAGCAGAGGAAATTTACTGGAAAAAATTTGGAATTACTACAGTTGGCGGTAGCCACTGGAATCTCTCACACGACTATTTCTCAAACCCATCAATGCTAAGGGCGACCTTCCTGCATTATAATTCTTTGGCAGAAGTGGAAAGATTTCTAAAAGCTACTAAGTGGATTTCTATCAGATAATTGATGTTTAATGGTCTAGCATAGAACGAAGACTGGTTGATAGTCCTTTGAAACCTTGTACTTCGAAAGAAGAGACAATTTAGTTCTAATTAATGCAAAATTCGCTTCCTTTAGGTCACACTTATACAAAAATTGTGACTGTCAATCATTGTGAAGCTACAATCATGGAAAATAACTTAATCTAGTTAGATTATTGATAAATATGCAGGTAGATGAAATTAAGCAGAGAATCGAAAGAATAAGTGATGTGGAAAAACCAGAATTTCCTAAGTTTTCAGTAAACTACATGGCCCCAAATGAAGATCCGGTATCAAATTTCTATTATTACAGTAACGGCAATTGGATTGCAACTCATCCTATACCGGAAGACAAGATACGCTGGGGCGCATTTATGGAGATTGCAGAAAGAAATAGATATGTGCTGGGTAAAATTCTGGAAGAATGTGCATTTAGCGAACGATGGGACAATAAGACAATTCAACAGCTAGGCTCCTTCTATCTTTCAGCCATGGACACAAAGAAGATAGATGAATTGAAATTTGAACCAATAAAAGAATGGGCAAGAAAAATTGATGAGATAAAGGAAAAGAACGAACTAATCTCCCTGATATCGGAGTTCCATAGGTACGGCCTGGAAGCAATGTTTTCGTATTCCTCAGACTCAGACGAAAAAAACAGCTCTATATACGCGTATTATCTTGAGCAAGGAGGACTTTCCCTTCCGAACAGGGATTATTACTTGCTTGATTCATTTGAAAGTATAAGGGGGTATTACAAAAGGCACGTTGCGAATTTATTTTCCCTCTACGGCCAGTCCTTACAAGATGCTGAGAGATCTGCTGAAACGGTCTTCGAGATTGAGCTCCAACTGGCAAAATCTAGTAGGACACCTGTTGAACTAAGGGACCCGGAGAGAAATTACAACAGGTTCATGTATGAAGACCTTGACAGATCTATACCGTCAGTAGGAATGAGGAGATATCTCTCAGAAATTGGCCTCCCGGATGTAAAGCACATCGTTATAAGACAACCTGAATTCTTTGAAAATCTGGGCAAAATGCTCGATTCAATTTCATTATCGGAATGGAAAACGTATCTTACCTGGAAGCTACTGCACTTCGCGTCTCCATTTCTGCATGAAGAAGTAATGAAGGAATACTTTGATTTTTATGAAAGGAAACTTCTGGGACGGAAAAAACCTGAGAAGAGATGGAAGCAGGTAGTTCAATTGATAGATGGGCAGATGGGAGAAGCATTAGGAAAGCTGTACGTAGAAAGAGAATTCACTGAGGAGTCTAAGCGAAAGATGGAAGAAATGGTGTCTGACCTGAAAGAAGCATTCAGGGAAAAACTCAAAAAATTGGATTGGATGACTGAAGAGACAAAAAAGACAGCAATTGAAAAGTTCTCAAAGTTCAATGCAAAGATAGGCTTTCCCAAGAAGTTCATAGATTATTCTTCCATAGATATATCACCTGGTGACTTCTTTGGCAATATTTTGAGAACCAACGAATTTGAAACTATGAGGAAGATAAAGAGAGTCAATACTCCTGTGGACAAGGATCTTTGGGAAATGTCTCCACCTACTGTCAATGCATATTTCTCCCCGACAAAGAATGAAATTGTTTTCCCAGCAGGTATACTGCAACCACCTTTCTTTGACCCTACAATGGACGATGCGGTAAATTATGGTGCTACTGGAGGAATAATCGCACACGAAATGACACACGGCTTTGATGACGAAGGCAGAAAATACGACAAGGATGGCAATCTTAAGGACTGGTGGTCGAAGGTTGATGCCGATGAATTTGAGAAAAGGGCCAAGAGCGTTGTCAATCTGTACGGGCAGCTTGAAGCACTTCCAGGTCTTCATGTAAATGGAGAGCTTACTCTAGGCGAAAACATAGCTGACATGGGTGGTGTTAGCATTGCATACGAGGCGCTACAGAAAAAACTGGCTAGAAATCCAGGATTAAGGAAGAATATAGATGGCCTAACCCCTGAACAGAGATTCTATATTAGTTGGTCACAAAGCTGGAGAGCAAACGTAAGGGAAGAGGCAATTAAGTGGCAGGTCTCCAACGATCCGCATTCTCCTGACCGTTTCAGGGGGGAGATACCTGCGGTGATCCACTTAAAATTCCATGAACACTTCGGCAGTATAGATAATGAGAATAAGAAGGCAAAGGAAGTAATCACCATATGGTGAATCCATTCACTCATTTCTCTTCCTTAATACCACCAAATGAAAGGATGGTTTCAATCCCGCTAGCCTGAATAATTCACCTTGGATCATTTGAAACTTAACTTAATTATTTTTGAATATCTTCCATTTTGAAATTGAAATTTATTAAATCTCAAATGCTTCTCTACTTTCTTTGAACCCTCCCCTTTGATGTGATCTAGAGGATGAATTTAGATTACCCTATCCCTCCTCTGCTGGTCTTCCGCCCTTTGATCGTATGGATAAGTTACTTCAAGGCGACTTGCATCGTTTAGAAGAGCCATCTGTTCGGTTGTCAGCCTCCACTCAGTAGCCCCAATATTTTCCACGAGCTGGCTTTCATTCCTTGCTCCTATTATTGGTGATGTTACGATATTGTTATTTAGAAGCCAATTAAGGGCTATATCACCGATTAATCTCCCTGTTTCCTCAGCAACTCCCTTTAGTGCGTCAAAGATATGCTTTACTCGCTCGTTCTCCAGTTTCTCATAATATTCTTTGTTCTGTGATTCACCTATTCTGGTTCCCTTTGGTGCTGATGCTATACCTGATTCATATTTGCCCGTAAGGAATCCCCCCGCAAGCGGGCTCCATGGAAGGACGCCCAGATTATTGTAAGATGCAACTGGCA
>JAJYRY010000002.1 GCA_021793855.1 Thermoplasmata archaeon | reverse complement strand
CCAGAGAAATACAGGAAGTTTGAAGAACATCGATCTTTCCAGCCCAGTTCAGAGGAGAACAACGATACAAATTCACTTGCGGTTTTGCAATACACTGGAGGTACGACCGGAGTACCAAAGGGAGCTATGCTTTCGAACAGGAACCTGGTGTGTAACACCATCCAGTCGGTAGCATGTCTTCCAGGTCAAGGGTTCGGCAAAGACGTAATGCTCAGTGTTATTCCCTTCTTCCACGTTTTTGGAATGACCGTAGCCATGAACTTCCCGATAAAGATTGGTGCATCAATTGTCCTCCAACCAAAGCCAGACATAGATGGCATTTTCAAACTGATTAAGAAATATCACCCAACCTTCTTCCCCGGTGTGCCAACCCTATATGGAGGTATTCTCCTTCACAAAGAGCTCCAAAATGTCGATATGAAATCCATCCAGTATTGTATATCAGGCTCTGCGCCGTTGCCAGTGGAGATAATAGAGAAATGGAATAAAGTCACAGGGGGGCATCTTGTTGAAGGTTACGGGCTCACTGAAGCTTCACCAGTCACTCACGTGAATCCTCTGTTTGGGAAGATAAAGTCAGGTTCGATCGGTCTACCAGTTCCATCCACTTACGCGAAGATCGTTGATCTGGAAAACGGTACTAAAAATATGCCTGTTGGTGCAGAGGGCGAACTGCTGGTAAAGGGTCCACAGGTCATGCAGGGATACTACAAGAATCCTGACGAGACAAACGGAGTCTTGAAAGATGGCTGGCTTCACACCGGGGATATTGCGAAGATGGACGAAGAGGGATATTTCTATATCGTAGACAGAAAGAAGGATGTAATCATAGTCGGGGGGTTCAATGTCTATCCGAGGGAAGTTGAAGAGGTTCTCTATCAGAATCCAAAGGTCAAGGAAGCGGCAGCAATTGGCGTGAAGGATGCAGCCCACGGTGAGGTTGTCAAAGCCTTCGTAGTCCTGAAGGATGGACAAAGTGCGACAGAACAGGAAATCATTGACTTTTTCCATAACAAGATTGCGAAGTTCAAAGTTCCTAGGTCGGTAGAATTCAGGAAGGACCTTCCAAAAACATTGGTCGGAAAGATATTGAGAAGGGAGCTCAGAGAGTCAAAATAACGATAATCCATATTTGATCTGGTCATCCACCACTATTTGAGACGCGTGAAGGAAGGGGATAGAAGTTGAGTTAATATTCATGCACGGTCCACCACCTGTGGGGAAACTGATGGTAGCAATAGAACTCTAGAAGTATACATGATTCAAATTGTTCCACAACCATATCTCTATTCAGGAGGTTAGATTTATCTTTGATTTTGGAACTCCATTCTTCTGGCAATTAGTAGGGAAATTCAGAAACGAAATGATATAGGCAGCTGTGGAGGAAGACACAAACACCATTTTCACCATGCTCTGCTACAAGGGTCTCAATGACAAATATGGAGGAAATATAAGGAACCTTATCGAATCAAAAAGGGGCATGGTCTGTTCTGTCCATTTCATTGTAATAAAGAAGAGATACTAAGAAGAGTGAAAATTAGATCAAGGAGAGAATGGGGTAAACTGAATTCAGGAAATGAATTGGAAGATTTGTTGAGGAAAATACTACCTGTTTGGAAAGGTGACTGGAGATAGATCCCTGAGCATCGATACTTCTATTCTCACTCCGAGGGAGGCAGCTCTCAAGATAGCTTCCCACTACGGAGCTACTCAAGAAGAAATAATCTACCGGACAGTCAATTTCAATAGGAGTTTCTAATTGAAAACAAAAGTTTGAGAGGAACGCGGTTTAGAGTGTCATATTGTTAATCATAAGTAACTCTTACCCATTGCCGTTCAGGTGATATTCCCACAAGCATTCCACTTAAGAGAGTATTCTCGTGTAGTTCTAAACAAACCCCGCCTTGGTCTCAAAAACCAATGTGGACAGAACTTCCATCTCGTGTTCTTCGTTGTGGAAAAGCACAGACAGGGCCATCGAATCCCTGTAGAATTTCTCAATTCCAAAGTCTTCCAGATATCCGTATCCACCGTGTATCTGCAAAGAAGTCTTGCTGATGTCTTTGGCGAGCGCGAGTGCCTTGTGCTTTAGGAACATGGCTTCTTTCCTGCTCGGAGAGGTAGATATCAGTACCTCGAAATAGCGTTGCAGAATCTCCGTCTCTGCTATGAGTGAAGTCAGCTCGAATGCGAGCGGTTGGAAATCCTTCAAATAGTGTCCAAATGCAGTTCTCACCTTGGCATAATCCAGACCCTTTTGTGAAACTGCCTTACTCATTCCAAGCGAAATTGCCGCGACTGGGATTGACAGTTGATAGTACAACTTTTCAAGCTCTTTTCTTCCTTCCTTGCTCAGCACCTCATAGTCAGATGAATTCACATTTACTGCAGAAAAGCCTATGCTCCTAAACCCTAGTCTCTTGAGTTTCTTCCCTGCTGTGAATCCAGACTTTAGAAGTACAAGCTCTCCCGTATCCAGAAGCGTTACAATAAAATCAGAATCGCTTCCAACCACGAACTGTTTCTCACCCTTGATCTTACCGTCACTCAAAAGAAGGCTGCCATTCTGCCCTGGACCGACTAGTAGATCAGAAAAGGTCACTGTCCCAGATTTGGAACCGTTAGCAACAGCTTCGGTAACTTCAGGATCCTTTACGAGGCTCAAAAAGGAGTTTGCGAGAAGTGTCTTAACGGCGACCGCGGGAACAGACTTTGCAAGATTCTCAAGAACTACTGATAGCGTCTTGACATCTGCAACTTCTTCTCCAGACTGTCCCATCATGGAAAAGAATCCCTGATCTGCGAGCAACTTAACGAATTCCTTCCCCATGCTCTCATTTTCAAATTTTATTGAGTTGTTTTCCACATATTTCGCATTAAAATCTTTAACTGTATTTTCAAGAATTTCATATTCCTCTTCCATCTAGGTCACGCTCCTCCTTCCTTCAGCATCATCCTCGTGATTATAAGCTTCTCTACCTCTGTTGTTCCTTCCCAAATGTCTAGGATCTTTGCGTCTCTGAAGAATCTTTCAAGGTCAGAAGTCAGTCCATGAAGTGACATGAGTTCAATAGCCCTTTTAGTGGCGAATACCGCAGTCTCTGCAGCATAGAACTTTGCCATGCTGGTCACGATCGGATTTGGTGTGAATTTGAATAAGTAGGAAGCCGCCTTATAGGTGATGTTCCGAGTTGCTTCAACTCTAGTAGCAATTTCCGCAATCGCGAGCTGCAAATTCTCATTCAACTCCCCAGTTTCCGAAACTGGAGCATACTTCTTTGAGTATTCTATCAGTCGATCCAGTGCACCGTGGGCTATTCCCAACCCCTGTGCAGCAACGTATATCCTGCTGATGTTGAAGAAGGTCATGATATAGTAGAATCCCTTCCCTTCTTCTCCTACCATGTCTTCCTTGGGTACCCTAACGTTGTCGAATATGAGTTCTGCAGTGTTGGTGGCTCTTACTCCAAGCTTTCCGTGCAACTTATTTATGGCAAATCCTGGACTCTTTGAATCGACAACGAACACGCTCAAACCCTTGTGCTTCTTTTCCGGGGACGGAGGTGGGGAAGTTCTAGCAAGTACTAGGAAGTGGTCGGCAATCTGTCCATTGCTTATGAACATCTTTCCGCCGTTCAGGACATAGGAGTCTCCATCAAGTCTGGCTTCGCACTTAATGCCTGCAACGTCTGACCCTCCTCCTGCCTCAGTTACGCCAAGACCTAGGGTCCTCTTCCCTGCAAAGACCGGGTTCATGTACTTCTCCTTCTGGGCATCGTTACCAAAGAACATAAAAATCTCTGCTCCAAATGCAGAAATGGTAACGGATATACCTAAACCCGGGTCCCTTCTTACGAGCTCTTCGATGGTAACCAGAACTTTCCAGGGATTTGAGAAATCCAATACCTTCTCTTTTTTCGAGATAGCTACTATGTCTGTAGGAAACTCTTCATTGAAATCGGATTTTTCAGCAACTTCTTCCGTGAAATACTTGTTAGCAAATTCCTTGGCCCTTACAACGGCCTCTTTTATATCGTCACTTAATTCGAAATCCATTATTACACCTTCTCCATTAGTACAGAATATCCTTGTCCTCCACCAACACAAAGCGAGGCTATACCCCTCTCCTTCCCGCTTGCTTTCAGTTGACGAGATAGAGTTCCCGCGAGTCTCGCACCCGAGGCTCCGAGAGGGTGTCCTATTGCTATCGCGCCTCCCTTGACATTGACCTTGTTCCTCGGAATGTTGAGCTCTCGCATCGCGTTAAGAACTACTACGGCGAACGCCTCGTTGATTTCCCATAGATCGATGTCTTCAGAAGTCAATTTAGCTCCTGCAAGTAGCTTCTTTGATGCGGGTACGGGTCCCTCACCCATTAATGATGGGTCGACTCCAGCCCACCCAAAAGCACTCACCTTTGAGAGAGGTTTCAATCCGTATTCTTTCACTTTTTTTCCAGACGCCAACATGACAAGCGAGGCACCTGCATTTAGTGGAGATGAATTTCCTGCAGTTATGACTCCTCCTTCTTTAAACGCAGGAGGCAGTTTTTTCATTTGTTCAACCGAGCTATCCTTTCTAACGCTTTGGTCTTTATCGATAATCTTGGTCTCGCCCTCCGATTCTACTTCAATCGGGAGTATTTCGTCCTTGAAGAAACCGCTATCCTGTGCTTGAGATGCGTACTTATGGCTCTCATAGGCGAACGTATCCATTTCGTCTCTCGGGATACCCTTCAGCTTCGCAAGTTTCTCAGCGGTAAGCCCCATATAAAAGCCGGTCTTCATGTCATATTTCATGTACTCCGGTCTGAGCAGTAGCTTAAGGTTGGGGCTGACCATCGGATTGTCACCAAGGGGGACGTGTGTCATGTGCTCCATCCCTCCTGCCAAGACGATTTCCGAATTGCCCGTCATTATCTCCATAGCGCCTATACTAATTGCGTTCAGTGAAGACGAACATGCTCTGTCTATAGCCATCGCAGGAACTTCGACCGGAAAACCCGCCAACAAAACGGGTTGTCTGCCCCCATACATCCAATTCTCTCCAACCTGTAAAGCAGATCCTAGAATGATGTCGTTTATTTCGGTTGGTTTCACGCCTGTCTCTTTCACCGAATCTTTCATAAGTGCCGCAAGAGCTTCGTCCATTCTTATGCTGTTAAAAACATCCTTTGTGGGATCGCTGGGTTTTGACTTTGAGAATGGGGTCCTTTTGTAATAAACCAAAAACACTTCTTTATTTTCCATAGGTATTACAGCTTTAGATTAATGACTGATATATAACTCTTTAACGGCTCAGCGGTGCCATTGTGCGACGATTAAATTTGTTTAGTAATCCGTATGGCTATTCATCTGCTTCTGGTGACTTTTTACTAATAGAAAAGCACCGAATTTCCGATCAGAATTGAGTCAGTTATCCTTAATGGTGAAGTAGCCTTCTCTTTAGAGGTCCGAATAGAGGAGAGAGGAGCACACTCTAAAACCAAAATTTTGGATTTGACCTTAAAAAGCAAGGATAATATCCGAAGAGTGCATTTGCGAATTAGTGGTTTGTAATGCCATATGACATCGTTGTACTTATAAAACAAATCCCGGATCTAGAACTAATAAAAGTAAACCAAGAGACTGGAGAACCCATAACCGACGGAGTGCCTTTCAAATTTGAAAATCTGAGCAAGAACTCGGTGGAAGCCGCCGTCAGAATCAAGGAGAAGAACGGTGGCAAGATCACTGCAGTTCTCTTTGGGAATGAAAAGGGAACACAGGTCATGAAAGAGGCTTACGCAATGGGAGTTGATGAGGGAGTCCTCATAACCGGATACAGCGAGAACAATCCCGTTCTTACTGCTAAAGTGCTAGCCCAAAAATTAAAACAACTCCACTACGATCTTGTGATACTGGGAAATCAGTCTGCAGATTCAATGAGTGGCATGGTGGCGGGGCTCGTAGCCACCGAATTGAATCTTCCTCTATTATCCAATGCAGTCTCAATAGAAGTTGCAGATAAGATCGTAAAGGTGAGCACTGCGACAGAGAAAGACGTTATCAAATCGGAAGCCACGATGCCAGCAGTAATCTCCGTAACACAGGAGACAAATGAACCCAGATTTCCACCGGTACTTCAGATAATCAAAGCAGGAAAAAAGAGCATAAGCACCGAACAATCGACTGTTAAGATAGAGAATACGTCCAGGATAATATCCAAGACAGCTCCTAAAAGCGAAAGAAAGAGACTGATATTCGATGATGTAGACAAAGGCGCGCAAGAGGTTGCCAAAGTTTTAAAGGAGGCGATGAAATGAAATTCTTGATATTTTCTGACATCGAAGACAGTGCTAAACAGGTTATGAGTTTCCTGAAGGGGAAGGGAGATTTTGTACTTTACACCACAGAAAAGGGCGAGTCGCTGACAAAATATGGAGCTCAGAAAATCGTTCTTCTGACAGGGAAACCGGAGGTGAAGGGAATCTCCTCTCTTCTTTCGGATGAATTTTCAAGTGGAGGATATGACCTGGTGATGATAGCTTCCACAGTGTTGGGAAGAGACATTGCTTCCCTATTTTCTGGACAAAAGTCCATTGAAGTCATTCCTGAAATTTTTGACATCAAATTCAACAGCGGAATGGTAACTACGAAACGGTACGGACTTGGAGGAAAGGCGGTAATTGAGGAGGAGTCCAGGTCAAAGGTATTCACCTTCCTTTCTGGCTTGTCTGATGACGTTCCTGGCGATGGTAGTTCTCCCATTGAAACAAAGAACATTCCAGAAGGAGTCGTCAAGATACTAGCAATTGAACAGAAGAAGGCGAAAGAAGTGAATCTGGAGAAGGCAAACATAATCGTCGCGGTGGGAAGAGGTCTAGGAAAGATGGAAGGAATTCAACAGATAGAGCCGCTGGTTAAAGCAGTGAGAGGAGAACTGGCAGGTTCAAGACCAGTCTGCCTAGATTACCACTGGCTGTCGGAGGACAGACAGGTTGGGTACTCTGGGAGAACTGTCAAGCCAAAGGCATATGTGGCTCTGGGCATCTCAGGACAGATTCAGCACATCGCCGGAATGAGGGGATCTAAGGTAGTGGTTGCAGTCAATAAGGACAAGAATGCACCTATTTTCCAAGAAGCAGACTACGGAATAGTAGGAGACCTTTACCAGATCGTGCCAAAAATAGTATCCTACCTATGAGAGGTTCTCAGCTACCAGCTCCGCTATGTCTTTGACCTTCATTTTTTCTTCTTTATTTGTAACCTTCCTTGCGTCGTCGAGCATCGACATGCAATATGGACACGCTGTCACAACCACTGAAGCATTTATTTGATCTGCTTGGCCAATCCTCTTGTGCGATATCTTCGTTCCAACATTCTCCTCCATCCACATTCTCGCTCCTCCGGCTCCGCAACAGAGGCCCTTGGTCTTGTTCATCTCCATTTCCTGGTAGTTGGTGGTCACAAGGCTGATGATGTTTCTGGGAGCATCAAAAACCCTGTTGTATCTTCCGAGATAGCAAGAATCGTGGTAGGTGAATTTTTCCGTGTCCTTCTTCTCCTTCATTGATATCTTCCCCTCTCTTAGCAGTGAATCGATGAATTCCGTATGATGCACCACTTCCAAGTCCATTTTGATGTTATATTCGTTCTTGAACGTGTTGAAACAGTGCGGGCAGATCGTTACAATCTTCTTAACTCCGAACTTTTTGAATGTTTCAACGTTTTGAGTTTGCAGAGTCTGGAACTGGTATTCGTTTCCGGATCTCCTAGCTGGATCACCAGTGCACTTTTCTTCCGTACCTAGAATAGCATAAGACACTCCAGCTTTTTCCAGGACCTTTACAAGCGCCTTCGAAATTTCTTGGTTTCTTGGATCGTAACTACCCGAGCATCCCACCCAGAAAAGATAATCAAATTTCTGGTCCGGGTTCTTCGAAAGATCGGGCACGTTTAATCCCTTTGTCCAGTCTGCTCTAGTTGCCGGATCATTTGTCCACGGACTCTGGTAAGATTCCATGTTTGCATACATATCCGTGATTCCCTTGGGGGCACTTCCTTGATTCAGAACAAGAGATCTTCTCATGTCTACGATCTTGTCTACGTGATTGATCATCACAGGACACTCTTCAACGCATGCATTGCAGGTGGTGCAAGACCACAAATCTTCTTCCTTGATCACGCTATTTAGCACCGTTGGGAATGCTTCATCCGGTTTGCTTCTGTCTCCGCTCCTGAAGGCGGTTCCTTCTTCCAGAAGCGCTGTCCTTAGATCCCATATAATATCTCTTGGAGAGAGGGACTTTCCAGTAAGATTTGCAGGGCAGGCAGCGGTGCATCTGCCACACTCAGTACAGGAGTAAAGATCCAGGTAGTCCTTCCAACTGAAATCCCTGATATCTGTTGCCCCGAACTTTGTTGTCTTTTCAAAATCTATGTCTGAAAGCTGACCTCTCGGCTTTTCGTCAGTAAGGAGGACATTAAAGGGAGCAGCTACGAGATGAAGGTGTTTGGAGGAAGGAATGTATGCTAGAAATACAAGGAATATGATTACGTGGAATGACCAGACAGACCAATATAGGTTCGTTGCAGTAGTCGTCGAGATGGACGGGATGATTGAGGCAACGAGTGCACTAATAGGGGTAACCGAAGCAGGAAGATTTTCCATCACTCCCCCAGGTATTCCACTAGTGTAGCCATCGATCCTGAGTCCAGATAGAAACAGATAACTAACCATCAGACTGGCCACTAGGAAGAGGATGAAAGAAGCCTCGAAACCGTTGTAACCCTGATACCTCTTGATCTTTATCACCCATCTCCTAACCACTGCATAGATCACATCAGCTATAACGATTAATGCGAAAATATCAACAGAAAAGAAGACCACGTATTCTGGCAATCCCGTGAGGAAGAATCTGGAAGATGGATTCAGTCCTGTGAGGAAGACATCTACAGAATAGAAGGCAAATGCAAGGAACCCCCAGAACATCAGTGCGTGCATGATCCCTCCACCCAAGTCCTTGAAGAGTTTTCCCTGAAAAATTACGTTCCTGAACCCAAGATAGATCCTGCGTAAAATGGACTTGCCGATGGTAGTTTTCTTTGTAGAAACCTTAAACATGTTCCACAGCAATCGGTATATCTGAAGTAGGAAAAGAGCTCCAGAAATAAGCATGCCAATCAAAAGCAGGGAAGAGAATAGGTACATAATCAATTTCTACATCCAAACTGAATATAAATTGTCTTTCCTTTTAAGCGGCATGGGGCACTATTCCTGGAACGTCCTAAATTGAATGGGTTGTTCCCAAACTCTTCCAGAATATTAGATATCTGACCTCTTCTTCTTTTGAATCTAGTCTCTGCTTTCGAAGGATTTTGGAGATCGCACTCCAAGCTTACCATTTCCATAGCAACCAGTAAGGCAAAATGGGTCTGTCGATGTTTCCAGTTTGGATATTTCCTACTTTCCTTGATAGCTTGGCTTCCTCTTCTGCAGAAGGGCCGAGATTCCTTCTTTCATGTCTTCGGTTCCGTAAAGTATGCCAGCAGCCATTGACTCCATCTCCAGACCAGAATCATAGGTCACGTCTGAACCCCTGTTTACCAGTCTTTTTGCAAGGCTCGCTGCAATTGGAGAGGTACCCATCGAGATGGTTTCTGCCAATTTCAATGTGCTTTCATCAACCGACTCCTTGGGGAACAGTTCAGAAACTATTCCAAAGTTTTTCGCTTCCTCACCAGTTATTCTCTTTCCGGTCAGTATTAAGTACATGGCCCTCGAATTTCCAACGAGCTTGGCTAGTCTCTGACTACCTGACCACGCAGGAATCAGCCCAAGAGTGACTTCTGGTAGCCCAACCTGTGCGTCCGGGGTTGAGACTCTTATATCTCCGGAGAGAGATAGTTCGAAACCACCACCTAGGGCATACCCCTTGATCTCCACAATTACCACTTTTGGAATTTCTTGCAGTTGCTTGAATATTCTTTCTCCCTTTCTGGAATATTCCACGAAGTCAAATGCACCCGGTATGAACTGAGAAAGTTCTGCACCCGCTGAAAAGGTCTCCCCTTTACCTGTAATCACGAGTACTCGAGTTTCGTTGTCTGTCCAAATTTCCTTAATTGCACTGTCAAGATCCGTTAGGAGATCAGAATTTATGAGATTGTGTTTGGGGCGATTTAGCAGTATCCTCGTAACGTGATTCTCTCTCTTTTCGACGATCAGAGTTGAATACTTCTTTTCTTCCGTCCCCTTTGTTGTCTCAACTTTCTTTGAGGATGTTCCTTTCTCAGGTTCCGCGAATGTCTTGATTGAAATGATATCCTTCAATTTTCCCTTCTTTATAGATTCTGCAGGTTCAAACACTTTGAGCCCGTAGAAGCTGCTTAGTCCTTCAAGCTTCTTCTTTACCTCTGCGTTTGTCATACTATTAGCAACTGATATTGGTCCAAATGGTCTATTGAGTCCCAGTTTGACAGCAGTTTCTATTTCATCCGGCAGGGCAACATGTTCTTCTATTAGTTTCACTGCCTCATTGATCTCTATCGCAAAAATGTCCATTATTGTAACTTTTTCAGAAGGCTGAGCATTGGGTATAGCAGCCTTCCCGGTCGACCAGTCGTAGAAACCCATTCCAGTCTTCCTTCCCAGTTTGCCATCCTTTACCAGGTTCCTGAACGTGTTGCACTTGTTGTATTCGTCTGACAGCACTACTGCAAGATAATCAAGCATATGGGCAACCGTGTCTAGGCCTACAAAGTCCATCAGTTCGTAGGGTCCCATCGGAAGTCCCTGCCCCCTTGCGTAAAGGTCAAGTTCTTCTGGTTTTTCTACACCCCTATCCAGCACATTACAGAAGAAGAGCATGTCTGGAGCGTTTATTCTGTTAACGATAAATCCGGGAGAGTCCTTTAGTACTTTGACGGGTGTTTTTCCGATTTGTTTTCCAATTTCGAATGCTCGTTCAAAGTATTCTTTACCTGTGAATTCGGACTTTATGATCTCTACTAGTTTCATTCTGTTGGCTGGATTGAAGAAATGCATCCCCACTACTCTCTCCTTGTTTGCTACATTCTTCGATATCTCGGAGATCTTGATGTTGGACGTGTTGGTTGCCAGGATAGTGTCCCTCTTACAGGTCTTATCAAGTTTGGAAAAAATCTCCTGCTTCAACTCCACAATTTCCGGTACTGCTTCCACAACTATGTCCGCTTCTTTTACGCTGTCTTCAAAATTTGATGAATATTTTATCCTGCTCTGGATGTTTTCCTTTTCTCCAGGTTTGATGATTCCCTTTTCAAGCATTTTGGCTAGGTTGTCGCCAATATATTTGGATCCTCGTTCGAGTGCTGCGGGAATGGAATCTTCAAGTATCACCTCATTTCCATATTGGGCAAAAACGAGTGCAATTCCTCTACCCATTTCGCCCGAACCAATAACAGTCACTCTCAAGTTCTCACTTCCTTGCTTTGAGAATGCTCGATGACAACTTTTGCACCGAGAAAATATCTCCACTTATCTTGAGTTTGCCCTGCATGAAGGCCTGTACTCCGTCTAGTTTGCCATCAAACAGGTCAGTGAGTACCTGCTCGGATGCGGTGATTGTTGCGGAGGCTGGTTGTTTTGAACCTTCAGTGACACTAACCTCTCCATCCCCTGCGTGAACGCAGAACGGGGCACCATCTGAGACGTTGAATTGAAATGTTTTGTTTATAGATACGATCTCCTTCTTTAAATCAGGGAGTGCATCAAGCGATTTCACTAAATTTTTTAATATTTCTATAGAACTCATGCAGGAATTATGTTACTTTGGCTAAAAAACTTTTGGCTATTTACCCTTGAAATTCTTCTCGTCATTCAATTATTTTGATGCACTTTAATTTCTTGTACTACTCTAGCGAATTTCTAGATTCTAGCTTTTAGGAAGTAATCATAAAGGGGTCAATTAAAAAGATTTCAGTAAGACTAATCCACCTTAGAATCTTGTTTGGACTAAAGTGAGGGCATCAGTTTTGAGTAAAATTACTGCTTTTTGAATTGTCAAGCTTTTTCAAATCAGGAGGCTAATGATCCGGTCTAATGTGAGATGGCCACCAGTTGTACTTCTTAAGGACCAGCATTAGCGCAGGTATCAGGAACAACCAAGAAATCAGAGTGTCTATAAGAACCCCCGCAGTCACAGCGAAGCCAATTTCACTAATTATTCCGATGGAGCTGAATATGAGAGATCCGAATACCCCTGCAAGAATGAATCCCAGTACCAGAACTACGCTTCCATTTTCATCTATCGCTTCTGAAATGGCTGCCTCATCGCTCTTGCCACTAATTACCGCTTCCCTTGCTTTGGTGACAAGGAAAATATCGTAATCAAGCCCGACTCCGAACAGCGTCACAATGACAAACAGAGGTCCGAAAACTATGAGCGGCAACTTTAACAGGTAGTGGTATACCAGGTAGAAGAGCGAAACTGCTAGCAGAGCGGAAGTCCCGACGTTGAACAGAAGGCGAAGCGGGGTGAATATAGATGAAAGCTGGAATGCAAGAACGGCAAAAATCATGACAGAGAGAATGAGAACTATTTCGTATGTTGAAATGTTTATAGCATTTGAACTGTCAAGAAGAGATTGGGCAGTCCCCCCAACCTTGTAACTGACACCGGCTGGAACAACCTGTTTCATAACCGCATCGACTCTCGCAATAGAGTCTATCCCGCTAGAAATGTAGGAGACTGATTTAGTAGTGAAATTAAGAAGGACTGTTTTACCGTCCTTTCCTACGAATGTCAGTGACTGGTTCAGGATAGTATTCTTTGACAGTGTGCTGCCCACAATATTTGAAACGTTAACGAAAGTGCCGAAGGGGTATGTGAGTGTTGTAAGATCAGAAATACCTGAATCTTTCAAAAGTGCAGTCGTAACGTTGTTCAAGATTCCTATGTCAGTCTCGTTGAAATGGCCGTTGAGATATATCTGACTTGGGAATGTTAACAGTGCATAGCTGGGGGAAAGAGTATCCCCTCCAAAGGCAGAAGTCATTTCATAGTAGCCTGTTTTGCCCGTATTGTTGGGGATTAAGGAGAACAGCGAGAATGACGTGGGAGTAGCTTCGTATACGACCAGAGTCGAAATGAAAATGACTATGAGAACTGCGACGAGAACCTTCTTGTGTTTTCTACTAACTCTTGCGACCTTCTCAAAATTGACAATAATCTTTCTGGGTTTTATCCGCTTCTTGAACACGATCATAAAAGCGGGAAGTAAAGTAAGCGCGACAGCAAGTGAGACCGTTATACCAAGGGCGTTCACAAAACCACCAGAACCTATGATTGGAACCTTGAATATTCCGAGGACGATGTAGGACAAGATGACGGTAAGACCTGAAGTGAAGACGGCATGTCCAGCCCACTTCACTGTAGTTCCGAGTTTATCGTCCGATTTCTCCTTTGAATACCTGTTCAACATATAGACAGAGTAATCGGTACTCAGTCCCAGAATCAACATCGCACTCAGAGTTGTAACAATGAAGGAGAGTGGTGTCTTGAGCAGGATGCCAAATATGAGATATGATAGACCCAGGATGATGATCATGCTGACCCCGAAGAACATCAAGGGTACAAACGCAAGTAGAGGAGATCTGAAGTAGATACCAACAATAATCACCGAAGCAATGATCCCTGCCACAAGGGAAAATATCAATCCAGAATATGCGGTGCTCTCTATGCCGCTTGAAATTTGAGCACTGCTAGTCGAGTAAATCTTCACCGGATCGAACTCTTGTTGAATTCCTGAAAGGTAATTGGTGAGGGTATTAAGTTGAGAATTGTTCAAATTAGATTGATTGAATTCGAGAACGACCATGTATCCAGAGAAATTGTTTGGAACCAAGGAATGGAACAGGGGTGCTGATAATGAAATTCCAGCCTTTGTGTAGTTACCATTCAGAGAGTCCGCCAGGGTTCCACCAGTTGAGACGGATTCTGAAACAAATTTGGCCGGGTTGTTGAAAGTGAAATATGGGTACCCCTCGAATTGGTTCTTTAGGAACTGTTCCGTGAGGTTTAGTGATGAATTTTTGGACCCTTCTGCAAGAAAATCAGAAACGACAGTTTGAGAACTCACTCCGAGAGAAGATGAGAGAGCGTTCAATTCAGATGCAGTGTAATTAATGAAATAAGGCGTGTACGTTGCCAGTTTGTTTTCAATCAAACTCGAATAGAATACATTACTTGGAATATCGACAGACTGATAAAGTTGCTTCAATGAAGCCGATAGGAGAGATTGGTTTAGCTGCATTTCGAAAAATGAATTGTTCAAAGAATTGACCGCATTAAAATATCCGGCGAATTGTACCGGAGACATGTTGAACGTTTGATTAGTGAATATAGCTATCTGAGGATCGCTGGAGTTAAGAATTTGGCCTGTCAGATTCTGAGAAAGGAGCGTTTCATTCCCTCTCGACCTGAAGTTATTGTATGTAGCCTCAAAGATATACACATCTCCTGCCCCATAACTGGAAGTGAGGGAATAAACGAGGTTTAGTGTGATATTTTCTCTCGTTGCATTGTTAGAATATGAAGTGATGTTGAATGAAGAATGAATTGGGTAGAAAATTTCACTTTCTGTTTGGTTTAGAGAATTATTGAGCACGGTATAAGCCTGTTGAATAGAAAAATTGAGCCTGCTATAATCTGATCCATTGTAATACGGGTTCGAAGTATTGTTCCAGGTATTATAGAAGGCTTGGTAATATCCAACTGACAATGAACTGTTACCAAAATTCTTAGTTTCATTCAACAGTGTTTCTGAAGCAAAGTAGTCCCTTTGGGGGGTCGGATACGCAGCCAACGATTTGTTGTTGTATATCGTGTAATATGCTAGTGGTATCCCATACAACAGCTGGGATGTGTTATTGATCGTGTCCTCGTAAGACTTGAACAGTGTCGAATAACTCTGCACCGCGAGTGAAATGTTGTAGTGAGTCGAGTTAAAGTAAGAGTCAATGGATATCAGTTCAATAGTGAAATTTTCAACGCTATTTACGGAACTGTTGAAAGTATTGTATCCCGAAATTGAACCATTGGCCGCTTTCGAAACATCAGTATAAACGGTATACGTTGAATTTGATATGGAATTTACAACACCGTTCCCTATATCATAAGGAGATATTATTCCTGAAGGAGCCAAACTGTTGAGATCACTCTTGTAAGTCGAGTTTAACCTTTCCCACAGTTTGTAAGAGGTCACATTTTCAAGCGGAGAGGCAATGTAGAGTACGACTGCAGTTCCGTTAGAAGAAGAATTCGAACTATTGAACTGGTTATTAAGAAGAGTCTTGGCTTCGGCCGACATTGTTTGGTTACTCCCTGCAAACTCAACATTCTCTATGTTGTAATTAACCAGACTAGTGGACTCAGCAGCAAAAGGGAGGAGCACCAATAGGGCTACGAGCCAAACGATGATTATGATCTTGTACCTCTTCTTTATGAAATTTCCGAGAGAACCAAACTGTCCCTCTAACATTTATCCCAGATGTCAAAAGATTATTTCAAACTTGGTGCTGTACTCAGTCCCCTTACTTGTCTCTTCGGAATCACAACTGTCACCTAGTGATCGTTTCGCATCCTGTAAAGAAAATCAAACCTTTTGCACGAGTATCTTGTCCTGGAGAAGATGGCTGTGAATTATTCAAATAATTGAAGGAAACAACTCTTCAATGGGTTTGTAAAGAGAATAAAAAGCAATTCCCTTAGAGCTTCTATTTGGCAAGATATAGTTTTAAACGGTCATTTCATAAACTCATGTGAGGATTTTCGATAATCACGTCCACTTGACAAGTTCGTCACTAGATTTCTTTGTGAAAACATTCACAAAGGAAGGAGGAACTTCAATCAACTTAGTAAACCTAACTGAGAGTTGTTTTTCACTCGATGAATTTTCAAAAAAGTACGACGAGACAATTTCACTTGGAAAGAGATTGAGGGATAAGGGATTAGAAGTTGTGGTCAGTATCGGCCCTTACCCGGTAAATTACATAGAAATGAAAGAAAAAATAGGCATTGAAAAGACCGTGGATATTTATAGGAAAGCGTTGGATTTGGCCATCAAACTCGTCGAGGAAGGTTCTGCCAACGCAATCGGTGAGGTAGGAAGACCCCATTTCGAGACGTCAGCGGAAAACATGGAAGAAAGCAACAGCATAATGGATTACATATTCCAGATAACTGCAGACAAGGACATACCCTTAATTTTGCATACCGAGTCATTGGATTCAAGTGGAATGTGCGAATTGATGAAAAAGGCAAGAAGGAACGGAAAAAATTCACTCGTTGTGAAACACTTCAGTTTACCAATTTTCTCTGAAAACTGCGAGATAGTACCTTCGGTTCCTGCGGGACGGAGTAATGCGCGAGCCGCCCCTTGGGGGAAGACCCGATTTTTCCTTGAAACGGATTTCGCAGGAGATGAAAACAATCCAAACTTTGTTTTGCCCGCTGACTCAGTTCCTAAAAGGGTTAACATGCTCATCCAAGAGGGAGTTGACCATGACAGTATAGAAGTGTCGATGAATTTCTATAGGGAATTTTACAGGCTGGACTAAAATGATTGAAGGATCGTAAAAGAAAACAGACTAAGAGTAGTCCTGTTGATGTCCTAGTTCGAAGTGTTGTTTTTCATTTCCTTAGTAGTCCTTCTATGGGTTCTGAGAATGTTAATAGCTTCGCCGAGCAGTAATCCAGTGATTAATGAGAGAAGTGAATTAATTACCATTATTGCGTAAATAGAGTTGAAAGAGGACAATTCCAGATATACCCTTGCTATCAGTGCCAGTGCCCAAATAATCAATATATAAGGGGATCTCCTGTAGTAGAACACGTTTTCTTTCTTAAAGATCTTTACATCCTTCCCGAATTTGATTCCGAAGGGTATTCCAACGGGTATGAGGACGATCACCGCCTCTGCATAAATGTTCGGCTGTTTGGTGAAGTATATAGCGAAAGCGGTGAACAGGATATAGACGGCTGGGGTTCTCAGCACCCTACCTGCACTGTACCTTCTTCCAACAAGACCTCGGACTATTCCCACTATGACCATTATGCCTATGAATATTTCAAAATAGTACCCGGCTGTGAATGTTTGTGGTGAAAATGATGTTATTGGAATTGTAGGCAAAGTTAGATCGACCCGAACCATCGATAGTTAGTTCTCAAATAAACCTTTTGAAACATCCATTTTGACCCGTTTCCATCACATCTTTGAGAGAGTGTAGTTCAGGATATTCCCGCTCTTGCAATATTCTATTTCTGCCTCAGTATCTAGCCGCACCTTCCCAGTAATAGTCTTTTCCACCTCTCCTTTTATCCGTATACTCACACTCTGGCCCTCCTTAACGTCCCTGAGTTCAATAGAAACCAGTTCGTCTCCTTTGAGGAAAAGCTGAGAAATGTCGGCTTCAATCGGGATCACTCCCATGTTCGTGAGATTAGAACGATGGATTCTCTCGAAACTCTCGGCTATCACGGCCTTCACATTCAGGAGGTAGGTCGCCTTTGCTGCCCAATCTCTGCTGCTGCCCGCCCCGTACATCTTACCCGCAAAAATGACCAAAGGAGTGTTCTCCTTTTTGTACAGTTCCGCAGCATCGAAGAAAGACATCTTCTCTCCTCCCGGGTAGTGGGCAGTGAATCCCCCTGCGGTATCTATCATCTTGTTCTTGATTTTCGGGTTCGAGAATCCCCCTCTCATCATGACTTCGTGGTTTCCCCTTCTCGCACCGAATGAGTTGAAGTCTTTTGGTTCTACTCCATTTTCCATTAGATACTTGGCAGCCGGAGATTCTACCTGGCTCATCGATGTACTATCCCCACTCTTTAGCTCCTCCCATATCCTTCTGTACTTCTGCATATCTTGCACAATGCTCCCTGCGGGAGAGATGTGATCGGTGGTCACTCTGTCACCGAATATTGCCAGTATCCTCGCGTTTTCAATCGGGATAAGGGTGGATGATACTTCAAACCAAGGAGGCTCTCTAACGTATGTAGATTTTGGCTGGAACGAGTACAGAGTTCCCGCAGGGATTTCCAAATTCTTCCACTCTTCCACACCCTCAAAAATCTTCTCCTTCCTCTCCGTATAATGTCTCTTACTCAGGAACTTATCCTCGTAATCTTTGATTAGTTTCTTTTCTGGCCATAGATCCTTCAGGAATACGGGGTTTCCGTTGGGGTCCATAGATATGGGCTCCTTCACGAAATCGATGTCTATCCTCCCGGCTAAGGAATAAGCAACCACGAGCATTGGTGATGCCAAGAAAGATCCCTGAACCATGGGATTTATTCTACCTTCAAAGTTTCTATTTCCGCTGAGCACAGCCGCTGTGTAGATCTTGTCATTCTTGATCGCTTCCTCCACCTCTGTTATAAGCGGGCCGGAATTTCCTATGCAAGTCGTACAGCCATATCCGACTATGTGGAATCCAAGGCCATCCAGATATGGTTGAAGGTTTGCTTTCTTGAGGTACTCTTCAACGACCGGACTGCCTGGAGCGAAACTAGTCTTGACGTACGGTTTCCTCGTCAAACCCAACTCAACCGCTTTCTTTGCAATCAGACCAGCACCAATCAGAACATCGGGATTAGAGGTGTTTGTGCAGCTAGTTATAGCAGCGATTACAACGCTCCCATCTTTCAAATGAGTATCTTCTCCACCTATCTTTAAAGCGAATGATCTTTGTTGTGTCAAATTCAAATTCTTGGAGAGACTATCTTCTACTATTTTCTTTATAGATTGCACATCGGACAGAGATATTTTGTCTTCTGGATTAGAAGGTCCTGCTATTGTAGGAACAACAGTGGAAAGATCGAATTCTAAAAACTGGTCATATTGCTTCTTCTTTCCATCATAAAATAGACCCTGTTCCTTCAAGTACGTTTCTACGATCTTGATGTGTTCTGCACTTCTTCCTGTCAGCGAAAGATATTTCGAAGTGTTCCTGGAGTAAGGGAAGTAGCCGACTGTGGCGCCGTATTCGGGTGACATGTTTGAAATTGTAGTCTTGTCCTGTGTGCTGAGGTACTTAATTCCGTCTCCATAATATTCCACGAACTTTCCAACTACATTGGCCTTTCTCAAGAACTCTGTTATCGACAGGACTATATCGGTCGCCGTAACCCCTTCTTTTGGTTGTCCTCTGAGTTTTACTCCTACGACTTCCGGTACTATAATGTAGGAAGGTTCACCAACCATGACGGCCTCTGCTTCGAGTCCGCCCACTCCCCATCCCAGGACAGAGATCCCATTAACCATGGTTGTGTGCGAATCCGTCCCTATAACAGTGTCTGGAAGAAGCGTACCGTCACGGTTCGCAACCACTTCTGAAAGGAATTCTAAATTTACCTGATGCACTATTCCATTACCTGGAGGAACGATCTTGAGGTTCCTGAAGTTATTCTGCGCCCACTTCAGGGCCGCATATCTCTCACTATTTCTGCTGTATTCCAGAGACCTGTTTTGAAAAATTGCATAATTGGTTCCGAACTTGTCAACTTGTACCGAATGGTCCGCTACTAACTGAACCGGGATTACCGGATTGATTTTCTGCGGGTCTTTACCCATTTTAAGGGCAGCACTCCTCATAGCTATAAGATCAACTATCAGAGGTACTCCAGTGTAGTCCTGAAGTATCACCCTCGAAGGAAAGAAGGGTATTTCCTCTCTCTTTCTTTCTAGGACCTTGATCAGGTGCTCCTCCTTCACCACTTTTCCGTCCATTTTCCTCAATAGATTCTCGAGAAGAATTTTGGTTGAATAGGGCAAGTTTTCTACTTTATATCCCTTGGATTCCAGCTCTTTTAATGGAAAAAAGTTGTAGTCTTTGCCTTCAATGGTAATCTTCGAACTCATGTAACACTAATTGAATGAGAATAATTAATCGTTATGGAGCACAAGAAACGTTTATTCAATGACCGTTGAAGGCGAAAGAACTTTTTAACGAATAATGATGTAGTATAAGATGCCTGCAACAAATAGAACCAAAAAGGCATATAAATCGGATACTGAGGTACTTAAGGGCAACCCTAGGTCAAATAGTTCCGGATTTGAGTTAAAAGATTATTACACTCCCGACGACGTCAAGGGAAGTTACAAGTCAAAGCTTGGCGCACCTGGGGAATATCCTTACACCAGAGGTATTCACCCTGACATGTACCGAGGTAGGCTCTGGACAATGAGGATGTTCTCGGGATTCGGTACCCCTGAGGATACGAATGGAAGATTGAAACTCCTGCTCTCCCACGGCGAAACAGGACTTAGCGTTGCGTTTGATATGCCAACACTATATGGATTGGACGCTAGTTCCGATAGGGCTCACGGGGAAGTCGGCAAATGTGGTGTAAATGTGTCTTCTCTAAAGGATATGGAAGTAATTTTCAAGGGCATTCCCTTGGACAAGGTTTCGACATCAATGACGATCAATGCTCCAGCAAATATACTGACTGCGATGTATGCTGTCGTTGGCGAAAAAGGAGGGGTCCCCAAAAAGAATCTTGCGGGAACAGTTCAGGCCGACATTCTAAAGGAGTACATTGCGCAAAAGGAATGGATGTACCCTCCAGAAGCGCACATGAGAATAATTCGCGACATGATGATTTATTGCACAAATAACATGCCGAAATGGAATTATATCTCTATTTCCGGTTACCACATTCGGGAAGCTGGTGCCTCCGCGGTACAGGAACTCGCCTTTACTTTGGCAGACGGCTTCGAATATGTAAAGTTAGGTATCGAGAATGGATTGGACGTTGACTCCTTCGCACCAAGGCTCAGTTTCTTTTTCAACAGTTCTACGAATTTCTTCGAAGAAATTGCGAAGTTCAGGGCGGCAAGGAGAATCTGGGCAAAGGAAATGAAAGAGACATATGGTGCAAAGAGTGAACGTTCGATGAAACTGAGGTTTCACAGCCAGACATCCGGATATTCGCTTACCTGGCAACAACCTCTTAACAACATCATCAGAACTTCTGTTGAAGCCATGGCCGCAATTCTCGGAGGCACACAGAGTCTCCATACTAATTCCTACGATGAGGCCTGGGCTTTGCCTTCCGAACAGGCGGTGGAAGTGGCACTGAGAACACAGCAGGTAATAGCTCACGAAACTGGTATCCCAGATGTCGTAGATCCCCTGGGCGGATCGTACTACCTTGAAAGCCTGACTGATAAGATGGAAGAGGAAGCGTACAAGTATTTCAAGACAATCAACGCAATGGGAGGTGTTGTGAGCGCCATCAAGAACGGTTACCTTCAAAAAGAGATAGCAGCAACAGCATACGCGCATCAGAGGAAGGTCGAAAGCGGTGAGTTGAAGATTGTCGGAGTCAACGCGTTCTCAAAGGAAAATGAACAGCCCATAAACGTTCTAAAGATTGACTTCAACGCCGAGAGGATCCAGAGGAAGAGACTAAGAGAAGTCAAGCTGAAGAGGAACGAGGGAAATGTGCAGAGGAGTCTGGATAGGCTGAGAGATATATATAGTAGAGATGAAAACTCTATGGAGAGTATAATACAAGCCGTGAAGGCTTATGCGACTCTGCAGGAAATATCCGATGTGGGAAGGGAGGTGTTCGGTGGATGGAAGGAACCAACAATAATATGAAGAGAAGGATAAGAATTCTGGTTGCCAAGCCAGCTCTAGATGGCCATGATAGGGGTGTGCTTGTGCTCGCAAAGGCATTCAGGGACGCGGGAATGGAAGTCTTGTATGCAGGCCTCTTGCCTACGCCAGAGAGCGTGGCAAGGATTGCAGTCGATGAAGACGTAGACGTAGTTGCACTTAGCCTACACAACAGTGCTCATCTAAGTGCGTTCCCTGCGGTAAAGAAATGGTTGAAGAAACTAGGTGCGGGTGATATTCAGATAGTCGGGGGTGGAATAATCCCCCCGGCAGACAGAAAGAAATTGGAAAAACTTGGTATAACGGGGAATTTTGGTCCCGGAACCCCCCTAAACCAGGTAATAGAACACGTCAGAAAAGTGGCCAAGAAAAAATGGGTAAAAGATCAGTGAATTGAGGAAGCTTTCTTCTGAAGTATCTCAAGCTTGCCCATTATCGTATAGATCAGGGTCCTTGCGTGACCTGGGGTGTTTGGGTCATTTACTATTTCATCTAGCGTCGAAATGGAAGTAGCAGCCCTCACGTCTAGGTTGCCTTTATCCTGCGACAACCTCGACTTTGCGGCCTGAATGTTCTTCCTAATATTTCTGGGTATCGAATAGTCCGAAATCAATTCATCAAGCATTCTTATGGTATCCAACAAAATTTGCGACATTTCGTCCATATAAATCACTCACTGGAATTTGACCCCCCTATCTTTGAATATACTTATAACCATCGACGTGTAGGAATCCTTTATACCGTCCACTTTCCTCAGATCTTTCACTAAAAAATTTCTCATCTGGTTGACGTCGGGAAACCTGACTTTCAGGATCATATCCCAATTTCCTGTAACTAAGTATATGTCCTCGATGAAGTTTAGTTCTGAAAGGCTAGCGCTGATAGTCTCGATCTTGCTCGTATCTGCTTTTAGATGTACCATCGCAGTCACAACAGGTCCTGTCGCGCTCTCCATAATTCTCCCTTCGCTCACCATAATAACCGAGAACTATATAACTGGAATCATGAAATACTTTTTGTATCAAAACAACGCTGTAAAAGTGAAAACTGTTAGATTCAAAGAGTCAGGCCGTAACTTCTCTCCATCAATTTGCTGAATTTCCTGTATTGTTCTATGAATTCTCTTCCCTTATCTGTCAAATTTATGGAATTCTTGTTCCCCTCCATTGTGATATCCACAAGCCCTCTCTCCTTCAGCCTGTCAAGTAGCTCTTGATACTTGCTAAATGGAATGTTAACCCTCCTAAGCAGAGACGAAGTCTGCGAGTTTCCGTCATTCAGTTCTCCAAGTAACTCGAAGATAATCTGAACCTCGTTCCTGTTCTTCTTCATCCGTTGGAGTTGGCTATCACGCATTCCTTGATGATCCTCCCAAAAGAAAAGGAAGCAAGAATAGAATTACCGAGACGACGAATAACGAAACACCGATCTCCATAAACGAACTGTTGAACTTCAGAATATAGAATGCTTCCAGGACCAGGGACAAGTCCATGAGTATGAACGACCCCATCACAATGGTACTGCCTTTACTTTCCTGAGATTTAGCCTGTAAGAATGACCCCGTGATGTACAGTGAGAAGTAGATCGAGAGAATCATAAGGATGTCTTCGAAGTACGGAACGAACCAGTTCCCTGTTGTGGAGCCAGCAGAAAGTACCAGGGCACTTAGAAAGATTGCATTCGTTTTGAGGTAGCTGTAGAAGATTGTTAACATCAGCAGAAACTCGGTGGCGACGAGAGGGAGGAAATAAAATTCATCGGACCCAAGGAGTGCAACGAATAGCATCGAAATCAAAGAAAACACAAAAAAGAGTACCGGCGCCTTCAGAAGTTGCCTTCTCATTTTTGAGAATTTCAAGAAAGTCCAGGCAAATACTCCGAGAACGTAAACAGTTCCAATTCCTCCAAGAACCTCAAGCTCGGCTAGCACAATTTACAATCTCTTCGAAATATATAGATGTTTGTCAGAGAAGTCAACATATGTAGGTTCTGCGGTGGCTTCTACACGATATTTTCTAACTTCGCTGATTTCAGATGTCTAATAATTGGGAGACTAAATGGAGAGATACAGCGGATGATCGGCATCAAGGTTCAAGATAGGTTAATCTCAGAATTCACAGAAATGCCATCACAGGTTACATTCAACTTTGCCATTGAGGAGCTTGGAAGGGAGGAAGGTGAAATTCCCTCAAAGTAGAAATTTAATTTATTTTCTGACAGACTATAGATGTTCATCGACTTGTTGTAAGCCGTCTCATAGAGTGAAGTGAGATTCAGATATGCTGTTGTCCCATTAGGGTCAAAAGTGTTTACCTGAACAAAAATAGTGAAAGTTTCATTTGCTTTTATCGGGGAAGGAGTCACATAGAAGACTGAAATGGATAACCCGCTAGAGACATTATTCACGGATTGCCACAGGACTTGGTTTGAGGGTCTATAAAGAAGCATAGAGTTGATCGAGGAATTTTCTCTTACAGTCGCACCGACATACGAACTGTTCCAGGTTATTGTATCTCCGGGCTCGAATAACGAAGAGGAATTTTCATAGGGACTTTTAACTCGCATGTTTGCAAGGTTTGTCGAGTATTCGTGGTTGTCGATGAGGACCACAAAATACGTATCGCTTCTCAATAGGATGCTTCCCGTTTTCTCCGTAAGATTCTCGAATAGTGTGTGTGTATCTATATTGTAGGACAGCTGCTGAACTACGGTGATCTGTTTTGAGGTAGTTGCGAGGGGAAACTGTTGGGCGTAAACAAAAACTGCAGAGAACAAAACAACTGTTATTGCAAGAACCAATATGGTCCCCACGACTTCGGAAACTGCTTCCTCTTCTATTACCTTCTTCAATCCAGAATGAATTATTTACGACTTAATCAACCTTTATTCCAACTCACCCTCCTGAAATGCAAAGAATCAGCTCTTACCGTAAAACATAGAAACTAAATTAAAAACAAAAATTGACTTATCCCTTCCAGAGCCCAATTGCAAGGCCTATCAGAAACAGTATAACTGTCAGAGATACTGCAATTGCCCCTAGCTTAACGTCGTGGATATAAGTTACAACATAAGTGATAAACTTAGTTACTTCATAACTGAACGAAATCTTAGGAACGAAAGTCAACCCGACATAACCAGCAATGACGAAGCCAACGAGTGCAAGCACGAACGCCACCAGTCCCTTCTTAATGGCCAGCCCGAACAGCAGTCCTACGACGAAAGTCAGGGCAAAATTCAGTATGGTTGTCCAATCCAAGATCATTCGTCATCATCCTTTTTATTACGATACATCTTAAAATCACTTCTTAAACTCGTACATTAACTATTTGGTACACTTTTGAAAGTAGTTAATAAAAAAAGAAATTGAGTGGAAAGAATGAAAGTGTTTTTCTCGAGGACCTTCAACTGAATGTCGAATTCAATTAAACTCTCCATTAGAAATACTGAGAGTTATATATTCTCATTCATTGATAAATATACAGAGTTGATTAGACGAGGCAATAAGAGCCACACTTACCAAGAGACTACAACTGCCTCTCCCTTGCTAGACTTGCCAAATTCGACTTCGGCAAAACTCAGGCCGTCGCTTAAGAACCCCTTCCTTACACTATCGGGGTTGGTTTCCTTTATACCATCCAATAAACGTTTTCTGACGTGCACAGGTTTTTCCCATTCCTTGGTAATATGAATTCTGAGTGAACCTGTGTCAAGTGGTAGTGCAAACTTCAGTGAATGCTCGGAAAAAGTGAATCGACTGGTGACGAAAAGGAAATCACTCTCAGAAGGACCCAGGGATCTCCTCAAACCTACTCCAATCCCGGTCTGTCCGGTAAAAGAAAATGCTATCTCCATGTTTCCCTCCGATATCTTGCCAAATTTGTCGAACGATTCAATATTAAGTTCACTGATAGTGTCTATGATCCCCGTAGGTATAGTTATTGGGATCCTGTTGAGTGGGCTTTCACCTTCGTTTAAGAACTTGAGAAGAATTGACATTGCCACTGCTGAGTCTGAAATATGATAAGATACAGATGTTTCTTGAATCTTAACGACTTTGGGCGAATCTCTCTGGTTCCCCTTAAAGTAAAGTATCATCCCGTCTTCGACTGACTTCCTGATAAGTTTTGCCCTCATCCCTTTCTCAATGTATCTCTGCACCATGGTGTTGCTTGCTGATGAGCCGCGAAATGATTCAAAAAGCTTCTTTATATCTTTGAACCTGTACTCTCCATCGTTCATCTTGGTTCTTAGCGTCGCTTCAAAGTCACTGAACGCATCCCGTTTTTGTAAAACTTTTCCCGGCCTGAAGTAATGAACCGTCCCGTTCTTGTGGGTGTAAATCTCGTACAAGTAAACTGTTCCTCCACTCCCCGTTGCGTAGTTGATCTTCACTGTTGCATTTGCCCCACAAATTTTGCACAAAGACTCTGCTGGTTTTCTAGGCATCTGAATCACACATTTTGCCAACAATATTGAATGTTGCCGACAATATCTCGAAAACTTTCAAGTCCTTTTCCACCTAAACTGGAGAACAGAAAATGGTCTTATTGATTTCAACTTCACGGAATATACAAATCTCCACTTTTTGGTCCTGGTTCCTACAACTTCGTTTGACAGATCCTTGAGCTCGTTCATAGTAGAAATAGTTCGGGATGCCTGAATCTTGAGGGGATAGTTGCTGGAGAGAACGATCTCAAATGCGTTCATATGAGTTGCAGCTGTAAAAACAAAATTCTGCCTAGGTTCTTGCCAATCATAATCAAACCTTACTTTCATGTTTTCATTCGGGAAGAGAGGTCTATTCAGTCTTATCAAAATTCTCTTTTCCCTTGGATTGTCTTCAATAAGTAGAACCTTTAGGTCCTCATTATTTGTCAAGTCAATTGCCTTAAATCTCATTTTATCATAGATAATGTCTGTATCACCAAAAATTCGGTACGGCAGAAAATACAGTGGCCAGGTTTTGTCATTTCTAATGTTATAGACAGAAACATGGCTCCTGAATAGTGAATCTTCATTTGTATCGCCGAGGGAGAACTTAACTGAGTCGAAAACATAGCTGAGTCTGTCCTTAAATATGGCATTGAGGAAGTAGATCTGCCTCCCTTTTCTGACTTTCTCCAGCATGCCAATCTCAACTAGCCTGTGGAGATTATCTCTAAGAGTGTCTGAGCTTATTTCCTGATACTCCTTTTGGAGTCTCTTCTTGATGTCCCGCGTCAGAAACAATCCATCTTTGAAATTTTCTGAGTTTATGGTTTCTATCAAAACCTTTTCTATAATCCCCTTCTTGAATGTTCTGGCATTATTCGGGGTTGTATTGGAATAGTGGACGGACCCATCGTGATGATAAATGGTGTAACTATACCTAGTCTTATAGTTGTTCAGAACCCACTTCCTGGTTATGAATGACTTTCTCTTGCAGAATGGACAGATCCCCTCTTCTTTAGAATAAGTCATCTACAAACAATCCCAACGCATATTAAAAGTTAGAAAATGAAAAAGAGAGAAGAACTTATCCTCCACCTGCAGCAACTCCTCCCTCGATAATGGGGTTTATCAACGTAAAATAGACGCTCAAAGCGAGTCCGATTGCCAGAGTAAATATTTCAATCATTACTCTCCCTCGAATTACAAATACAGTCTGATATTTTTATACTAACGGGAAGTTAGAAAGTTATTCTAACTCTCTGGTGGTATTAAAGACCAACCAGAGTATGACGTATAGTAGAGTAATGATTGGGAAGACAGCAAATACTTTCAGCAGTCTATGCAGAACTGTTGATTCATCACTCAAGCGGAGGGGCCATCGAAGAGAGAGCCCGATTTGGGCTCTCTCTGCCTTTAATGATGGAACTCATGACGTATACAATGAAAATAAAACTGCAAATGATCAAATGTTCACGGTAAAAGACAATTACGAGTTCAAGCCTTTATATCATTGTCAGGAAAATCAGGAGAACTTTCAGAATCTATGCCTAACAGAATTCGTTTCATTATTATGTTCTTACCCAAAAAATCTTTCAATAAGAACACGTGTCTGGAAAGTCTCAGTAAATCAGGTTTTATGAGATTATCCATTATTGATATTTTAGAAGATATTAACATTCATAATATTAGAAGGTTTCGAAGTGGAAGAGCAGTGCAGAAATAAAATCATTGAAAGTGCGAAATTTTTTGATGACCTTGAAGTCAATAGAGCTGCTGGGAGGAAAAGGGAGAACCTCAAACTGTTAATCTCCTTCAGTAAAGTGAAATTTGATCATTCCTCGGTGGGTTATTATAGAGTAGCCCGAAACATTTTCATTTCAGGGCTTCCATATATGCTTTACTTCAAGAATCTAAGCATTGGACGTGTCAGTGATGATTTTGAAAAGGCCAAAGAGATTGCCAAAAAAGTACTCATAAAGCATATCGAAGACAGAAGGGAAAGAATCAAAGATTTGGAATTGATCTGCGATGGGCCTACTGAATTAAGATGTATTGAAATCAGACTGGAATTACTCGAACGTGCTCTCACTATACTCAGGGGCGCATAAATGCTAGAAAATCAATGTTTCGCGCACTTTTCGAAGTCCTTGAAGACCTCAAAATATATATTGCATTTAGGCATTTCTTTACACTTCTGGAGTACCAGATGAAAAGAAATGAAGGATGTCGTTAGGAAAACACATAAGAAAATTTGGCCACTTCAAATCGCGGAAGATGAAGCTGTATCTCCAGTCATCGCCACTATACTCATGGTTGCAGTCACAGTTATACTGGCAACAACCGTTTATATTCTCGTCTCACACTATACGACTCCCTCACCATTAATTGGAAGCATAACAGAAGAATCCTTTGGAACAAATACGACAACGCTAATGTTGAACTTAGCAACTCCTTCTAAGCTGAGTGACCCATCAAAATTTCACATGCAAATGATAAATGGAAGTGACAAACCCACCGGTGTTGGGTGGACAGTTGAAAATGTTACAATTACAAATCCAGATGGGACAGTCCTTTATATGAACACTTTCACGAGCAGCGGAGACACTTGGTCTTCTAACGGAGCGATTCCCGCAAACGGTGCAACGAACATCCAATCTCAGGCAATAATTTACATAGTTTTTCACTCCACTGGAGCCCCAGTGAAACTTTCAGGTCTGCAGATTGACATTACTTACAATGGATATATTGGCTCCATAACCGGCACTTTAAGTTGATTGGCTTATTTTTAGTCTTTATAATAAGTACAAATTACCAATAGCACCGACTATAAGTTGCAAATGCCTTTATGGTAAATTGTATCAAGAGAATACGAATTACGCTCTGGATGTATTATATTACTGAACACGAGGTTGAAGCAAACTTTGGTATGAAAATGGCAATAGATGCAGTGAATGATGCCTTTAAGGAATACTTCAATAATACTGCGGGAGTTGACTCTCGTAATCGCACTATTTCTGAATCCAGCGTGCTAAGTACTATGCCCGCATACATGAACAAATATCACATTACGGGGTTCAAGACTTATGTTGTTACAAAGGAGGGTGCAAGGTTTGTGGTGTTGTTATTTGACTCAGTTTCGTCCGAAATGATAGCCGTAATAGAGGCCAATAAGCTTGGGCAAGTCAGGACTGGGGCAGTCACTGCACTTGGAACTAATATTTTGCATGGCAAATGTTCCGTATTTTCATTAATTGGCTCTGGATTTCAGGCAGAAACACAGCTGGAAGGGATCTTAGAGATAGGCGATCCCTCACTAATAAGAGTGTATTCACGTACTCCCGAGCATGGAAAACAGTTTGTCAAGAAAATGGAACAAAAGTACCACTGTGATATCTCCTTCAGTGAAGACATGAGATCAGTCCTCGAGGGGGCCGACGTTATTTCATGTATCACTTCCTCAAAGGAACCACTAATAAGTGACCTATCGTTTCTTGAAAGTTATCACCTGAACATTGGAGGTGCAAACGTACTATCTCACAGGGAAGTTTCACAAACTGTGATGAGAAGCTCGGATATTGTGGTAGTAGAACATCTTGAACAGGCGTTCAAGGAATCTTCGGAAATTTCTGACTTTGTAAACGAAGGAGGAAAGACAGTTGAGTTCAAAGACGTAGTTGGAGAAAGTCAAAAGTATAAAGGAAATAAAAAGACAATATTCAAGACAATGGGGATTGGCTTGGAAGATATCGCTTCTGCCTATCACCTTCTTAAGAATATGGATCTGTTATGATGGAACAAACCAAGAAGTCCAGCAATTGCCTGAGAGTTAAATAAACGTTTGCAATTCATTTCGTAAATGGAGAAGTATGACCTAGTCGTTGTTGGAGCAGGAATTTCAGGGCTCTCATCTGCTTATCACATCAAGTTGGACAACCCCGACTTGAGAATCTGTATTCTTGACAAATGGAGTACCTACGCCCAGGGGAATACTGCGAAGAGTGATGCTGCATTCAGGGACGTCTTCACTTCAGATACAAATTATAAGCTTGCTTCATCTTCGATCTCGTTTTACAAAGATATACAAGACAAAGGGTTCAATCTCGGAATGCATTCTAACGGATACCTGTTCTTGATGGACGAGGAGAGGTTGAATTCGGTAGCAGTCAAAAAAATTCTAAAGAGAGTAAGGTCAAAGATAATCACTAGAGAAGAAATCGCAGATCTTGGTATCCAAGTTGAACCAGACCCTGAGGCGAGCAAGATAATGAATCTCAGAAATATTTCTGGTGGTCTAGTGGGTGAAAATTGTGGGATCCTTGAACCCGACCTTTTGGCCTCATATTACTTCCAGCAGTTAAATAAACTGGGAGCAGAGTTTAAATTCAACACGAGGGTGGAAAAGTTGAATCTAGCCCCACGATCCAGGTTGAACTTTCCAGGTGAGCCTTTCATATGGCAAGACAAGGTGGTCGAGTCACTGTACACGTCTGCTGGAGACATCTCGGCGGATCAGTTCCTCCTGGCGACAGATGTCTGGACCAGTGATCTTCTTAGCCCGCTGGGAATTGATGCCTTCACACAACCTAAAAAAGTTCAGGTCTTTCAACTGCAAAGTGACGGGATTTCAAAGATGATTTCAAGAAGGGTTACCGGAATCGAAGACATTTTTCCATTCACTATTCTTCCCGGTCCCGCCATTGACCTTAGACCTGATCCCAAATCAAAGACTTTCTGGGTATCGTACAGTGAGGGTGTAGGAAGAGCTTTCGGTCTTGAAGAGGATCCAATCGCTGATGCAGAATATTATTCTAATAACCTTCACACAGTCCTAAGAGAATACATACCAGCCTTTCACGACGCACGCATGCTGGCAAGCTGGGCAGGCTTCTATTCCATGAACAATATGGATGGAACATACGTGCTGGAAAAATACATGAATCTCTCGGTTGTAAATGGAAGCAGTGGAAGTGGCATAATGAAGGCGGATTCAGCAGGTAGATTGGCTTCTGCGTTATTCTCCGGAAGAGAAAAGGCGAAACTTTACGGGAATGTGGAAATCGATGTTGCAGACCTAGGGGTCGCGAATAGGAACGTAGATCAGGAAGAATTAATAATCTAGCAGCCGAATATCTCTCTCACCTCCTACGCGATGTGAGAAAAGGATATTCACGCCAGAATGATAGTGGATCATGCCCGTTACTTTAGGGAGAAAACGTTTTGAAGTAAAGAAGTTAGAAATTGTGGGGAAAAGCCTTAAAGACAATATCTTAAAAGATCCAGTAAGGCGGGAGATAATCGTGCTCGAAAGAAATGTTAAAGAATCTACTCCTGCATTGATCGGTCTTGCGGGATTTTTTGGGAGCTCAAATAGCTTCTTGAATCGGTCATATACAGGGCACGATTTCTTCAGAGCTCTCGAAACTATTTCAGAGAATAAGTCAAGCTCATTCATTATACTCTTACCGGATACAATGACCTCTTACTACGGCAATCAGTTTGTCAATTCCTCAGCCGTGGGGAATTATGAGGACTTCATAGTGAATGATGTTGTGGGTCTTATAAAACGCAAGTATGGAAACAGGAAGATAGGTCTTTTTGGAAAATCATCGGGCGGGTTTGGTTCTTATAATCTTGCAACAAAGCATCCTGATGTTTTTGGTGGATTTGTGGATGTTTCTGGAGATTCAGGATTCGAGTATTGTTACGTGAGAGACTTTGCTTCAGGAATCACAAAACTCGAAAAAATGAACCCGCAAGAATTTCTGAAATATTTTAATAAAAAGCCTCATCCCGATAACCTGGACTTCGGTGTGATGAATGTCCTTGCGATGGCAGCTTTCTATTCCCCGAACCATAAGTCAAAGATTGGATTCGACCTGCCTTTCGACTTAAAATATCATACCTTCAGACAGGACGTTTGGAACAGATGGCTTCTCCTTGACCCACTACGAAATCTTGAAAATCGTTTAGACAGTCTTCGGCAACAGAAAGTGATCCTGCAGGTAGGTAACAGAGACGAATTCTCGATAAACATTGGAATGAAGGGAATGAGTGAACTAATGAATAAGCACAAAGTAAAACACGATTACAAAGAATTTGACGAAGGACACTTCGGGCTGGAATATCTCTACGAGGAGTCAATCCCTTCACTCATAAACGCTTTATCTTGATGAAAGGAGTTCTCCAGAGGTCAAGTATACTTCTCCATCAATTCATTCAACTTTTTTAGAATCTCTTTGAGGGTTGCAATGTCTTCACCAGTCATGCTGCTGAAGATGGAGTTGATGCTGCTGTACTTCAATTTCTCCATTTCCTTGCACTTAGCGATTCCATCAGCTGTGAGTTTCAAGACATAGCTTCTCCGGTCTGGTCCCCTTTTCCTCTTCACGAGCTTGAGGCCCTCAAGACTATCGATGGACGAAGTTATGAGTGCATTAGAAAGACCAGAAGACTCGGAGAGGTCACTCATTGTTGGCTCCTTTATGCTCTTGCATATGTTGTGTAACACTATGAAATCTCTAGAGTTCATTTCTTTCAGATTCGCATTTATGTCGTCCAATATCTTTTTTCTCAGTTTTCTCATTGAAGTAAGCTGGTCAAGGATGAGAGCATATTCATTCTTCATTTCTGCCCTCTTTGACCGGAGTCAGGATTTCCAGAGGAGATCTTTGTAACTTTCTTCCCGTTAGTGTAACCCTCACCATGTACATATCTTCCACCACTGAGGGCAGACAGTACTGCGCCAGCTATGGTCATCAAAATTGCAATGTATAGAGAATCCTTCAAACCTACCATGAATGATGGGCCAATAGCATTGGGGAAGAATGACAGTGACATCAGAGACTTCAATGCAGTTGGGGGTATCAGATTCAACATTGCAGATGGAAAGCTGGCAGCTGGATTTATTCCCAGGAATGCCGCAAAGAGTGCTCCGGATGGAGGAATTTTCGAGATTGCTACCGCAATCTGTAATGGGAGTCCTATTGATACAGAGGTATTAAGCAGGGATGACGGTAGTTTCAGTGAGAAAATCGAAATGGCGACTGAAAAGAATATTGCCATGCTTATAGTCTGACCTATATTGTTGAATGTAGTTCTCATACCGCTTCCAGCTCCCCTGCTTTCTTCCGGCAGAGAGTTCATGACTGCTGTAGTATTCGGGGCTGCGAATAGCCCACTTCCAATCCCATTCATCAAAAGAATTCCCTCAAACTGCCACAAATTGAAGTTGTACGGGAGAAGGGTCAAGAGATACAGCGAAATGGCTGTAATAATCATACCTGTGGTGGCAAAGACTCGAGCTCCATATTTGTCCGTGAGAATTCCCCCGATAGGTCCCAGGACTATGAAACCAACCATCAACGGGAGCATGTAGATTCCAGCCCAGAATGGAGTGGAGGAGTATGAAAAACCGTGAAGTGGAAGATAAATTCCTTGGAGCCAAATAATTACAAGAAACATGATAGCTCCCCTTCCTAGAGATGAAACGAAATTTGCAAAATTTCCGTAACTGAACGCGCGAATCTCGAATAAACGCAGATCGAATAACGGCTGCTTGACTTTTAATTCTAGAAAGACGAAGGTAACAAGCAGAACGACTCCCACAACAAACGATGCGAGGACCCAGGGGCTTCCCCAACCCATAGATGAATTTCCATATGGAACCAGTGCATAGGTGAAGCCAAGACTAATAAGCACCAGTCCACCGCCAAGGGCAACGTTACCTGCTATGTCCATTGGTACCTTCACTTTCTTCGGGATCGCTTTGAGTTTGAACACAGACCATAATGACCCTGCTACTGCAAATGGAATGTTGACAATGAAAACCAAATGCCAGTTGCTTGAAGCTAGCAGCCCTCCAGCTATAAGACCAATCAGTGAACCTGCAATGAATGATATTTGATTTATTCCTAGGGCGCGGCCCCTTTCGTTCGGACCAAATGAATCGGTGATGAGCGCAGTACTGTTGACCATGAGTAGTCCACCGCCAACACCCTGCACCATTCTGAAACCTATCAACATTTTTGCACCGTTGTTACCAGATCCGTCCGGGATTATTGATAGCAGGATAGATCCAAAGGTGAAGATCACAAAGCCTAGTGTGTACAATCTTGTTCTACCGTATAAGTCAGAGAGCCTCCCGAAGGTCACAAGCAAGGTCGCAAGAACGATGCTATACCCCATCATCACCCAGAGCAGCATTATGAACTCTCCGGGTGCGGTAGGATCTATATTCAAACCCCTGAAAATAGTGGGCAAGGAAATAAGGACTATAGTCATGTTTATGGCCCCCATCAAACCGCCTAGAGTTGTGTTAACCAAAACTGTCCATTTGTATTCCATCTCTCGGAGAATTATTTTAGTTATAAAACTTTTACTTCAAAAGTATTTAAACAATTCTAAATAGACGTATTGAAAAACGAGCTGTGGACTGGAAAAGAAACCCTATAAACAAAATTAGCAAGATTCGTGCTTCTGTGCAGTTTCGAAATACAGAAATCAATATCTTTCTGCTAAATATATCGAGATAATGAGGGCTTGTATACTTACTATAGGAAATGAGATTC
>JAJYRY010000052.1 GCA_021793855.1 Thermoplasmata archaeon | reverse complement strand
TCAATCATATAGATTCCAACCCAGTTGTAGTGTGGAACCCTTTTGTTTAGAAATTTCACAACAAAAGTTGCCAGGTCACCTGTCTGAGTACTCAATTCATTTTCAAATACATTAAGCAGCGAATCAAAATCTACATTTCTCACTTTCCTTGATTGACATTTGTTATTTATATTTGAGAGAGACGTTACGTTTACGGACCATTGAGTCACCAAAGTATTTATGTTAGCCATTTTTCAATGGATGATGCTGTACCTAGTTTCCGTCGATAAACTCAAAGGGGAAGGAAAAGAGCTAGCAATTACTAAAGAAGAGTTCTCTACGATCTATCTGGATATTCTACAAAACGGAAAATCCAACTTCAATGGACAGGATGTCTCGCTCTCTCCCGGGTTCAAGAAGAAAGGAATAGACTATTCGGCATTACGCGACAGCCTCGAACTTCTGAACAGGAAATTGTTATCGTCGAAACTGACGGAAGATCAGATAATAGAAAAGATAATTACCACCCTCGATGAGATGGAGAAGTTTGAAAACTTTCTCGCTCAAAAAGTGGAAGAAACATCTACTTTTATGAAGTATGCGACATCCGTAAATAGCGGTTTTTCCGAACAGATTTCAAAAATGTTGACCGAGATTCGGGGATTTGTAAAAGAGTTGGAACATTCACTGGATGAATACGTCGATAGGAGCGCTCCCAATCTGAAGAAGATTGTTGGGTACAAGGTTGCTGCAAGATTGCTGAAGTCGTTTGGCGGAACCAAGAATCTGGCCCTTAGTTCGGCAAGTACGGTGCAGATAATAGGTGCTGAAAAGGCTTTTTTCAGGTTCAGAAAGGGAAGGGGAACACCGCCTAAGCACGGGATAATATACGAAATTCCAGACATCTACAAGGCATCAAGTAACGATGCAGGCAAGATTTCCAGAGCCTATTCAAATGCAATAGTGAAAGCCGCCAGGGCAGACCTAGTGGGAATTGTATCTGAATCTGACGTAAAACTGAAGAAGAGGGTCGAGGAGATAAAGAGATCAAACAGGAAGTATGATATATGAAGTCACCGTGAAATGGAGGAATGCAACCGCTCCCCACTCGTCGGCGACTATAACTGTGTACTGGCCAGCTGGGAAATATACGAAGTGATATGAACCGTTGATGGAGTTTGAGGGAGCCCAGTATCCTGAAAACGTGACTGCATTGGATAGCGTGATTGGTATTAGTAAGTTGCTAGATGAATTGAATGAATTGCCTTGGGAAAGGATGTACCCATTGCTGCTCAGGCCCAATATCTTGTAACTGCTCACCATGTAGATAAGTGGGCACATGTACACCCCAGGCTGCCACATATTTAGGGGCTTTGCAGTTACGATGGAGCTGCTTGAAACATTGCCCGGAACAACAGCAAAACCATAAGGAATATCTAGGCTACAGGGAGAGATAGTAAGTCGAATCTTCTCCCCTCCAATGGTGGGCCACAAGTCACTTACGTTGAAGATCGACGTAGGTCCGTTGTTGTATATTCCCAATCGCAAAGTGATGTTCTGCCCAGATATTATGCTCTGGCTATCCTCAGACGCAATCAGAGTTAACTGTCTCTCGCTGTTGCCATACAGTGAGAAAGGTCCCCAGTAGTAGAGCGATACCACAGCAATGACTATTAAGACCGCAACGACCGCTGAAACTATGGTAACTTTCTTTCTTGTGGATGTCTCCAATTAGACTCTCCTCATTAGGCAATAACTGTTACTTCACTATATACGATTTTCCCAGAAGTCGATATAAAGATCAGTCTTTGGGGAGAAAATTAAGAAAAATAAAAGAAAAAATTCTACTTCTTCTTTGTGTTTCTGCTAATGACGTAACCTGAAATGCCACCTATCAGCACGACTGCTACCACTACGATGCCAATTATGTAAGTTGTGGAAAGCCCCTGATTTGAGGCAGAAACAATGGCAAGATCATTCGCCGACGTTACCTCTGCGTCACCGTTCGTCGTCATGGCAGCATTAGGATCAATTCTGAGCTTCAGGGTGTATATGCTTCCATTTTCGTTTATCGTGGAGTTTATAGTATAGTTGGTCGTGGCATTGTAGTAGAAAGTTGTTGTATTCGCACTGCTGTCGTAAACTCTAACCCAGCTGGTCAATGGTTTGCTAAATACATGGAAATTTACCGTATTATAGGATGCAATATCGCCGTTGAATCCTATCTGTTCGAATAGCCCGCTGAGATCAAGCGAACCCGAGTTTCCGCTTCCAAGCCCCAGACTCAGATCACCAAGTTCGTTGACGTCAATATTGCTGGTGATGCTTTCATTCACACTTAAGTTCACGAATGGCATTTTCACCGCTAGATTCCCATGGAATGTGCTTTCCAGTTTCCCCTGAACACCAAATGCTCTCCATGACATGTCTATTACCGTTGAATTCCCTCCCGTCTTCTTCGTAATATTTGTAGCAGTCAGATGAAATGTCATGTTCCTGTAGACGGTGAGGTTTGTCTGGTTTGCGAATGCATGCACGTGGTAAGAAATGGTCGCATTTATGACATGAATTACAGTCCTGTTTGTGCTGGAAGTCCCAGTAGCATTTACGCCACCAGCTGAAGTGTTACCGTTGATCTCTACCTGGTTCATGTCCTGCTGTATTTCCTGCCTTGTCGTTGCATTCACATAGGAAGTTGCGTTTAGCCACATTGCTGTACCGTTGAGCTGGTTCGAAGCATTGCTCCCTGCAGGGTAGGTGTAGTAGAGCACGTAGTTGCTGGTCGTGTTCACGTTTGCGACATCCGTCTGTGTGTCTATAGTCGCGTGCATGGTTGTGGCAGACCCTAGAGGCACAGTCATCATGCTAATGACCACTGCCAACATCAGTACAATCAAATACCTCATGTCCTTTTGACTCGTACTTATTTAAACTAATTATTGGTACAATTTTCAAAAATTAATACAAAATTCGAATAAAATGCTAATAACGTTTCTCATCACCTCATATATCTGTCATTAAGGCCAGACTTTCCTGACGTAAACGCAATTAATGGAAATAATGTTCCTTCCTGATACATTAAAGTAGTCATTTTAGATTTTAGATGGAGACTAATGGAACCCGTTTTACAGGTAGCCTTGGATTTCGAGAACCTGAGTAGGGCACTTCAGGTTGCAAAGGAGGCCGTTGAAGGCGGAGCCGACTGGATAGAGGTTGGGACCCCCCTCATCAAGAGTGAGGGATTGCAGGCCATAAGAGAGATAAAGCGTAATTTTCCCAACAAGGTAGTCGTGGCAGATATGAAGACTGCAGATGTCGGAGGATTTGAGACAGAGATCGCGGCAAAGAGTGGCGCCCAGATAGTCACAATCCTCGGTATAAGTGACGACCCGACTATAACTGAGGCAGTGAAGGCCGGCAAGAAGTACGGGGCGGAGATAATGATTGACCTCCTCCAGGTGGAAAACGTGGAGGAGAGAGTGAAACAACTGGAAAAATTGGGAGTGAAATACTTCTGCGAACACGTGGGAATAGACATGCAGATGATCGGGAAGAACCCATTAAAAGTTCTTGAGAGGGTAGTATCAGCAACCAAGATTCCTATTGCGGTTGCAGGGGGATTGAACAAGCAGTCCATCCCAGACGTTATCAAGAGAGGTGCCTCGATCATAATTGTGGGCGGAGCTATTACCAAGGCACCGAACGTAACTGAGGAGACGGCAGCAATAAAAAAGGTCATTGCGACCGGCGTTGCAGAATATGGAGACATGTACAGGAAGTATTCAAAGGACGAGATAGTAGAGGCGCTCTCCAAGGTGTCTTCCTCCAATGTTTCGGACGCAATGCACAGGGGAGGGGCTATTCACGGAATAGTATCGAGGAGTCCGCAAGGCACGAGAATCGTTGGCAGAGCTTTGACCGTAAAGACTGTCAACGGAGACTGGGCGAAACCAGTTGAGGCGATTGACCACGCGAAGGAGGGTGATATCATCGTGATAGATGCAGATGGGGGAGAGGACGCTGTTTGGGGAGAACTTGCATCCTGGAGCTGCGTCACCAAGAAGATAAAGGGCGTGGTCATCTGGGGGGCAATCAGGGATCTGGACAGCATAATGAAGATTCCATTCCCAGCTTTTTCAAAGTACGTTTCATCCAATGCCGGGGATCCAAAGGGGTTTGGGGAGATAGGAAGCGAGATAGAGATAGCGGGAAGAAAGGTCAGAACTGGAGATTACATCATTGCAGATTATTCCGGGGTAGTGGTAATACCCGAAGAAGAAGCACAGGAGATCGCTAATAGGGCCGTAGACGTTGCGGAGAGGGAGAACAGGTTGAGAGAAGAAATAAAGAGAGGGAGTACCCTTTCGTCAGTCCAGAAGCTAGAGAAGTGGGAGAAAGTTGGATGAACGACGGCGTCGTAGTGCTGTTCTTGTAGAGTCCTTCGTAGTAAGTAAGGTTGTAGCCTCTGTTGCCAAGATATGTCCAGTTTACTTCGAACAGATAACTCGTGCTGTTCGCCTCGGTGGAGCTGTTTTCATACACCAGATCGAATGGCTTCTTGAAAAATTTGGTGAAAGCGGATCCGTTGACCATTATCGGTGCCTGGTTAGGATTCAGGGAGCTATTGAA
Organism: Thermoplasmata archaeon; assembly: GCA_021793855.1. The sequence goes on along the minus strand of JAJYRY010000052.1, from coordinate 2,213 downwards.
ACCCCATACGCCATACCTCAGCATGTAGCTGTTGAGGAAGATGTACCCTACTGGGGGGTAAGTCCCATTTTGTCCGGTGAGGTCGTTTATAGCACCTTGCCAGCTGGTTGAATTCCATATTGACGAAAGATTGTTGAACGGTGAATTGAATCCGTAAGAATATAGCAGAATCCCTATCTGGTGGTCAGTTGCAACGGACAGATTCGTGTTACCGATCTGAGTCAGATAGGAAATGGTAGAATTGTCTTGGATCGTAATCGCTTCGGTGTGGGAAGGGACGAAATCTGAGACCATCGGATAGCTCGCAACACCCATCAGAAGGACGAGAGAAACGGCAGCAATCACAATGATGTTCTCCACAGGTCGCCTCACGGAATAGGTCACGTGTCTGGCACTGGTCGAAATAACGTGCCGGGGCACCGTAACCATTGTCACTCCCGCAGCAGTATTTATGGCTATGGGAGCGGTGATTGGCGGGGTTGTACCATACACCTGCTTTATCCTCACTCCTTTCCCCTTCTTGTGGGAGCTGAAATATTGGTACCACTTGACAAGAACATAGGCGGAAACGATGCAGAACGGTTCGGAAAGATATTCGAGACTCCTCGCTGGAATCAGCACGGTATTCTTCGAAACGAAGCTGTAGAACAGGGAAAGTATTATTGCGAGCGTCCAGCCAAACACCTCTGCGATGTTGTTCTCTATGAGGAAGTACTTCACTCCCACCACAGATACAGAGATAAAAATTATGAAAGGTAGTGATACTACCAAAGCACCATACGAAATGTAACGTGGAACAAATCCAGTCAAGCTCAATACCACAAACATTGCTACGAGTATGAATGCGGAAAGAATCACAAGCAACAGGTCTCTCTTGGGCTCAATCTGCAACTTCAGTTTTTCTATTATCTTAACGACAACATCCTTGATTTTTATGGAGTTCGAATTCCTGAGTATAAGATACATAGCAAGTACCATAGCATAGAATACAGCGATCACCGCACCATATCCCAATCCATAGGCAGCCTTGGAAAAGAATGAGACCATGTTCGGAACTCTAAGGAGCAGGTATGCCATCATCAGTGTCCCGGAAAGCTCAATGATTAACAGGTCTGAAAATAGATTTTGTCTCCACTTTGTGCCGAGCAGATTAACTGCGAACACCATTCCCACCAGTGAGATAAGGAAAAAGTAAGTCGAAAGTTGGTGAGAGAGCACAAGGAGGACGATAGAAATACCCATCGGTATCGCATAATTGTGATTCTTATGGTATGCAAGGAAGAAGTAAATTGAAAGGAGGAGGAAGAAGTGCCCCGTTGTAAGATAATTGGGCTGGGAGGTCTGGTAAAGCTGGATTGGACTTACAACAAGCAGGAACCCCGCAACCGCTGATATGTTTCTGTCGAAGCCTACCTGCCTCGAAATAAGGTATATCAGGAACGGTGTCAACCCGCCCAAGAAAGGGATGGAATAATCTAGAGCTATTGAAACAGGAACACCGGTCAGATAATGGACGGTGTCTACAATCAAGAAAGTAACGGGGAAATACTGGTAGCCATCCGTCCCCCACGGAGAATTGGGCGGATATGCGAGCGCCTTGTTGCTAAGGAACGCCTGGCTGAGGTAGTAATAGATGCCGTAGTCATTGCCCCACGCATAATTCAGCACGTTGGGGAATATCCTTATGGCTACCCCCGTAATGATTATCGCGGATATAATCGCGATCTCTCTTTTCCCCAACTTCATGCACTTTCTTGAAAACTATTGAAAATTTAACTTTATTGTGGGTTGGTCGAATTGAATGATTCTTCATTTTTAAATACGGGATAATACTTCCTAGACAACAATGAATAGCTTCCTTAAAGTGGCTTTTCTGGGTGATGGGGGGCATCGTGCGTGAAGATAGGTTTTGTATCGAAACCTGAGTGCCCTAGATGTCAAGAACTCATCAAGTTCCTTATCGATTTCCTCAAAGAAAGGGGACACGATTATGTGCTGGAATCTGGGACAGCCAAGGAGATGAAGATGGATGGGGAGCGGGTGGAGAAGATCCACGCAGACGCTCTGGTAACTGTCGGAGGCGATGGGGCAGCCCTTTGGACGCTGCAGAAAACAAAACTTCCATTACTCCCCATAAACGTGAGCAGCCTCGCATTCCTTTCTGAGGTCGATTCATCGAACGCCCTCGAGTGCATAAACAGGCTCCTAAACGG
>JAJYRY010000051.1 GCA_021793855.1 Thermoplasmata archaeon | reverse complement strand
CCATTTCAGAACTTCCTATGAATAAGACATTACCTTTTTTGCAGATCTCAAGTATCTTTTCTTCCGTCCTTGCAAGAACTAGTTCCTTTTCTGGCGCATAGTGTCTGTACTTCATACCTGGTGAGATGGGAACTCCGGAGGTTTGCCCAGAGAACTTAACTTTGACTCCAAATATTCTTTTTAAATCTTCTGCTGAAAATGCCCCAGGTCTCAACAATATGATTTCTTCTCCCTTGAACATAATTACGGTGGACTCCACTCCGAAATATGATGGACCACCATCAAGTATCAGATCCACCTTATCACCTAGATCTTCAATGACTTCTTGGGCATACACGGGGCTTGGGCTCCCTGATTTATTGGCACTGGGAGCTGCTATTGGAACACCGCTCTTTCGGATAAGTTCCAATGGTATTCTGTGAGCCGGCATCCTGATTGCGACTGTACCTAGACCTGCAGTTGGCACCTCGCCTATGTTCTTTTTTTTCAAGACTACCGAAAGTGGTCCGGGCCAAACTCTCTCAAAAACTTCCTTGGTCTTCTCTGGCAGACCACACGTAACATTCTCAATTTGTTCGAAATCACTGACGTGGACAATGATTGGGTTGTCCTGCTGCCTTCCTTTGGCCACGAATATTTCCTTGCAGGCTTGATCATCCAACGCATTTGCACCCAGGCCGTACACTGTTTCAGTTGGAAAAGCAACTGTTCCCCCTCTCTTGATAATCCTTGCCGCTTTTGCGATTATTTCAGCGTCAGGAGCCACTGGATCCAACCTGCGGACATTGTCCATTAAATTGGTATAACCCCTGATAGTATAAGAGCAGAACTAAAAGTGATCCCCTCTCTTGATGAACAGTCTAAGGAATAGATAGGATACCATAGTGTCTAGGATTATGGTTAAAGTATACCCTTTGAAATAGTATGAAATATTGGAACCTGTGATATATTTCGCAGCGGCAAAAAGGAGAGCATTGAGTATAATTATAGGAAGACCAATTGTGAACGTCTTCAGGAATATCCACTTACCTCCTATCCCCTCCTGTGAAAGAGAGTAAACTTCGTTTGGAATTGCATTCACTAGGTAAGTTCCACCTGCAAAAAGGACCGCAGTGAGCATGATAGCGAAGAACGGATAGTTCAGAAGGAGGTACGAGACAAGATTCCTTTTCGCGAATCCTATTATCACTATCAGAACTCCATAGTAGATAATTCCAATGCTGAAAATGCTGAACAATTTTGAATAGAAGTACTGGCGTCTCGTTATCGGAAGTGCGGATAGATGCCATGCAGACTTTCCTTCAAGCCCGATCAACAATATGAAATCTATGAGGAAGACAGAAGAGACGTATGGTATGTAGAAGAGTGATTGGAGAGAACCTGTGGAAGTTGAAAGTATTTCAGGGACTATTGGAATTATGAAAGTGATGGGTATAACCATTATCATTATCGCACCCCTCTTTCTCAACATAATCTTGAAATCCTTGTCAACGAGGGACCTTATGGGACTCTTCATTTTTAGTCCAAGTCTCTTCCTTCCCTGTACGCCAATATCAACAAAAGTTTCCATCCTTTCGGAAAAGCTTCTTTTTTGAATATGCAGATAAGCGGGATAAATGATTGCAATTGCAATGGCGAATGCAGCAAATGGATAAATGGAGAAACTCGAAATGTACTGCGAAGTTACTGGTATGAAATAATAGAGGAACTGCGGTATCCGAATGAAGCTCTGAAAAGACGGATTGGTTACTACTTCTATTGCCAGTATAAAAACGACGAATATTACGACCTGAAATAGCTGTCCAAGATACAGTCTCTTCGTCTTCCTGTTTGTGTTTGTCTTCACGAATGAAACTCCCAGCAAGAGTGAAACCAACCTTGCGAGGTAAATGAACAAAACAGTAAACATTGCGAAGACAACTAACGGAAGTGGATTTTTCAGACCAGTAGAGATGACGATACCTGCCGGTATAGTCACGAATGGCAGGTAGAACTCGTTGTAGAGAAAAAGCGACAAAGGTATTACCCTCCTCTCTACCTTTAAAGGTAACTGGGATAGTGGCGTAAGCAGCTTCATATCCCATATCCCTCTGTAAAACTGGGTATCGCTCATTATTGCTAGGATCAACAGGAGCATGAATAATATGAAGCTATCTCCAGAAATAACGTTCTTTGAGTTCAGTGTTTCCGCTCCGAATATCACCGACACTGTTCCGTAGATTACGGTGTTGAGATATAGCGAAGATCTTGTGTTCGTTGCCAGATACCGCTTGGCACTCTCGATCGATCCTCTGTCCTTCTTCTGGAATCTTGGAGTATTTTTTAGGTATTGGTACTTCAATTCTGTGTTCAGGACCTTTGCAAGGAACAAGTCATTTCGCAGAGTCATCAAGAACCTCGCTCAGTACCCTTCTTTTCGTTCTGCTGGTCTCCAAGACGGATGACTCTATGTTTGCACTACCCGAATCCTCTACGAACTTTTCAAACTCTAGCACCTTCTTACCATCAGAATCTATTATCCTGCTTCCTCCCCAGAAGACTTGATTACGTTGAAGCCCCGCATTATTTACATATACAACATATGCCTGGTAACCTATTGCTCTGGCTGGAAATACTTGCTCGAACAGGGGGTAAGAGGTGAAGGGGGAAGCAGAAATATTTATCAGTACGTCCACCCCCTTTTCGACCGAATCGTCAAAGAACAGATCATAACATATCTCTATTCCCAACTTGAATCCTTTGAAATTCAATGTCAGAGGTCCATCCCCCCTTTTGAAATACCTCATTTCTTCAAATGGGCCGAAATTCGGCAGATGTCTCTTCTTGTACACTTCTACCGATTTCTCAGTGACCGCAACCGCCGAATTATAGAGAAATTTGTCCCTGTATGGTGCGCCGAAAATTACCATTCTATCTCCGACACCTTCCTGTATCTGTCGAACAAAATCATCCGTCAGCGAAAACAGGCTGACGTTATCCCTCACCATATAGCCGGAATAGAACATCTCGGGGAATATCGCCAGGTCGAAGTCTTCATCTAAGGTTGCGTTTATAAGTTTTTCATTAGCCACTACCCCTTTTACCGGATTGAGCTGCTTGAGAAGGACGTTCAAAGATGACATCAGGATGTGTAATTATAATTCTCGATATTTATTTTCCTTTAGGAAAAGAAGATCTGTGACAAAAACGAATTCAAAATATACGAAATAAATAAAAAATAGAATTATAGAAGTCTTGAAACAGAAGTTTCAAGCGGATCTACTTCAATGTCCACACTTAATACCTGTTCGTGTTCGTTGAGTACCTCATCGATCGTATCTTCTATGATCTTGCTGAAGGAATCGCTATATTTGCCGTAAAGTGTTTCGTACAGTTTCAATTGACTTTCTATGGTTGCTTCAATGTCTTCCTTTATCCTTGCGTTTATCTCTCTGAGTGATTCGAATTCGTTGTTGTCATAAACTTCCATGCTGTCAGTCTCTTTCCTGAGCTGCACAAGGGTTCTGTCGGCGACTTCTTTTCTGTTGTCTTCGAACTCGAAAGGTCTCACTGCAAATATTTTGAATGGAACTTTTTCCCCTTTCATCAATTTAACCATCTCGACAGTTCCTCCTGATCCCGTTCCTCCACCAAGTGCCGTTACTACAAGCACCAGATCTGCACGTTTCAGTAGTTGTACATCGATCAGTTTGGAGTCTTCTCTGAAAGCTTTCTTTGCAACTTCGACGTGTCCACCAGAGTCTCCGTTGTCGAGAATATATTCCCTTCCGATGTTCACCGTGGTGACGTCGCTTCGTTTGGCATTCGAAAGGGCATCTGTGTTGAGGCAGTACTGATCGACTTCCCTTCTCTTCTTGTTGAGTTCCGACACAATATTGCAACCTCCGCCGCCTATACCAACGCACACTATGGTAGGTTCTAAAATTTTTCTTTCTTTTTTTAGACCTTTAGTCAGTTTGTACAATATTTGAGTACTTATGTCATCTATCACTTTTTTCACCCCTCTGTTTTTCCTCGCCCCTCTCTTCGAAAGGAAGATCCTCGAAATTCAAAAGGTTCCTATCGTCAAGGTAGCCCCTGACAAGCTTGTTGAGCCACATCGGCAGGAAGTGTTCTTCATTGACTTTCCGTATTATAAACTCTATCGCATCATATCTGTCCTTGAAGAGACCCTTCGACACCATCTGATCCAAAGTGTTTAGAGTTGCTTTCGAAAGTTTTACTTCACTGTCTTCCACCGAGGGTTGTCGTGTCTGAGGGTGCTGTATGTACTCATAGACGGCCGCCCTTATCAGTTCCGATTTTGACTTGTACTTGAGCGAAGTGCTAAGAAAGTCGTTTATTTCGTCATCTTCCTGCGGTGTAAGACGAAGTGCTATTCTCCTGGTACTATTAGAATCCACTTGGAACCAATCCTCTCTATAAAGACATAAAGATATCTGTATATAAATATTCCTAATCAAGGCACACAAATAATTTAGTAGTTTCCTAAAATAATAATAAATAATAAAAAATGTAAATTAGCTGAAATACGCCTTATTTGTGTTAATAGCACAATTTTCGTATTAACTGTTTGTTTGACAAGTTCTTTCGCAGTTGTCATACAATGTAATTACATTGAATGACGCTGTTTGCCATTTGTCAAATATTGTCATTCATTTGGCTAAAAGTTATCAAACTTTGTAAAAATTATTTAATCAGATTCCTATTTCACAGCGTGGATGAACAGAATTATACGGACCTTCTGAAGAAGGTAAAATCTTCTGTGCAGAAGAGAGAAGAAATGAAGAGATTCCAAATTCCTAAACCTGAAACAATCACAGAAGGAAAGCTCACAATAATAAAAAACTTCAGAGACATAGTTGACGTCATAAATAGGGACGAGTCGCATATTTACAAGTATCTCATCAAACAGTTTGGACTTTCTGGAGACGTTGCAGACGGTAGACTGATATTCAAGGGAAAGCCGCCGGAAGGCAGTATTGAAAAAGCATTCCAGGAGTACCTTAGAATCTACGTCCAATGTTATGAGTGCGGAAATTTCGACACAGAAATGATCAGGGAGAACAGGAATGAACTGATAAGGTGTAAGGCCTGCGGGGCTGAGAGACCACTGTTTGCACATAAGGAGATCAAGTATTCCGAGGGGAAGATAGACGAAGGCAAGACATACGACCTCGAGATCACTGACCTCAATAGGGACGGAGATGGAATCTCGATAAAAGGAGACACAACGGTCATAATCCCAGGAGCAAAGAAGGGGCAGAAAGTGACTGTCAGGATCGATAGGATCAGAAAGAATTATGCGCTTGGCATTTTGGTGAAGAAGGCTTGATCATACTGGACACCAATGCATTGATATATTCAGTCAAGCAGAAGGTAAATCTAGAAAATTTCTTAGACGAAGAAATTGCAGTACCTACCTCCGCGTTAAGAGAACTGAAAAGTTTGTCAAGGACCGATAATGATGCCAGATTGGCACTTAAGGTGGCAGAGAGATACAAGGTACTTGAGGTTGCATCGCCGGGAGACGATGGCATTATTGAGGCAGCAATGAGATACAAAGGAAAAGTTGTTACAAACGATCGGGTATTGCAGCAGCAACTAAAGGAGAAAGGCATTCGGGTGACGTCTGTTACAGGAAAAATGGTGAGGAGGCTTTGAAACCGATCCTCTTGGATTTTCTTAAGAATGTGTCGTTGGACCATAAGGGAGGAAAGATAGAAATAAATACCTCCGACCTCGCGGCGCGTTTGAAGATATCTCAACAGTCTGTCTCAAGGTATTTGATCATGCTGGAAAGGGATGGGTACATTATGAGAAGACGAATTGCACGTGGGGAGGAGGTTACGATGACAGAAAAAACGTTCGATGAACTGAAGGACCAGATGAACACGATACAGTACATACTAAGCTCCTCAAAAGAAGTGACAGTAGAGGGGACTCTATTCACTGGGCTTGGTGAGGGTTCATACTATATTTCAAGGGATGGTTATGTTACCAGGATCAAGGAATACCTGAATTTTTATCCATTCCCGGGCACGATGAACCTGAGATTCACAGATGATTACTCAAGCTTCAGCGGTATCATCAACAACGTTCCTGGATTTGAGGTAGAACCGTTTGAACAAGATGGAAGGAAGTTTGGTGCTATCAAGCTCTTGAAGGCCACAATGTTCGACACCAAGGTGGGAATTGTACTACCAGAGAGAACACACTACGACAAAGTTCTGGAGATAATCTCCCCAGATAACCTCCGGAAGAAGCATGGACTGAAGGATGGAGATAAAATAAAAATCACCATCCTTAAAGAAGCTTGACTAGTGCTAGAGGATGCTGTCCATGATTTCGTCAGTTTCCATTTCCCTTTCACAATAATGACACTTTATTGATAGAGGATTCTTGGACAGTAGAGTAAATGTAGGTTTAATTACACTTTCCATGTTCGACACACACCTCGCATTGCTGCACTTTAAAATTCCAGTTATTATGTCCGGAAGTTTGACGACGAATTTCTTGATCACCGAGTAATCTTCTACTATCGTTATAGTCCCCCCCTCAGCGATCAATGCAATCTTGTTCAGTTCCGACGAATCCAAGATCCTGTCCTCAATTTTCACAACGTCTTTGAGTCCCATCTTTTTGCTCTTCACGTGAATAGCTACGCTTACCGTCACACCGGGATCCGTTGAAATCTTTAGGATCTTAAGTACCTTGAAGGCTCTTCCAACCGGAATGTGATCTATGACAGTTCCCCTTCTGATCTTTTCGACCTTCAGCATCTTCTCTTCGGTCATATTACTCACTCCCCAGTATCATGTCGAGGATAGATCGGA
>JAJYRY010000050.1 GCA_021793855.1 Thermoplasmata archaeon | reverse complement strand
CTTAGGGCAAAAGCTCTGCAGCTTGTAGAGGTTTCATCTGAAACTGGAAAAATAAGGAAAGGAACGAACGAAGTTACCAAGGTGGTAGAAAGAGGAGAGGCAAAGATGGTAGTGATAGCCGAAGACATACAGCCACCCGAGGTTGTTCTTCATATCCCGTTGCTCTGCGAGGAGAAGGGAATACCGTATTTCTACGTTCAGAAGAAGGAGGACCTTGGACAGAAGGTCAAGCTCAAGAGCTCAGCTACTATTGCTATCGTTGAACCTGGTAATGGAAAGCAATTACTGACAGAACTTGTTGATAAGTTCAAGGAAATTAAGAAATAAAGAGTGATTCAAAATGCCAGAGAATGACGCCATTCCATGTGAAGTCGTTGAGCTTATTGGTAGGACAGGAATGGCCGGCGAAGCGACCCAGGTCAAGATAAAGGTGTTGGCCGGAGGAGACCAGGGAAGGGTTCTCACAAGAAACGTGATGGGTCCTGTAAGGGTCGGTGATATCCTCATGCTAAGAGAGACGGCAAGGGAAGCAAGAAAGCTATCGGTGAGGTGATCGTTGTGGAAACCAGGTATTGCTCATTCTGTGGATCAAAGATAGAATTCGGGACCGGGAAGATGTACATCAGGAGGGACGGCTCTGTCCTGTATTTTGATACTTCAAAGTGCGAAAAGAACTTCCTGAAACTTCACAGGGAACCCAGGAGAGTCAGGTGGACTGAGGAAGGTAGGGAGGAAAAGGCACAGAGGATTAAGTTCTCAAAGGAATCAGAACCTAAACCTTCAGCACCTAAAGTAGAAGCGAAGGAAGAAGTTGAAACCGCGCCAGAACCTCCAAAAGAGATCTGAGGGGGGAGATTGATTGAGAACTTTAGTCTTGATCAAACCAGATGGAGTTGCCAGGTCTAAGATAGGAGCTATCATATCCAGGTTTGAGGACAAGGGTCTCAAGGTCACTGCATTAAAGCTCATGAAGCTCGATAGGGAGAGGGCTGAAAAGCACTACGCGGTCCATAAGGGGAAGCCATTCTACGAATCTTTACTGAATTACATCACATCTGCGCCTTTAGTGGCAATGGTAGTGGAAGGGAACAACTGCATCGAGATAGTGAGGAAGCTTGTCGGAGCTACCAATGGGGCAAAGGCGGAGCCCGGTACAATAAGGGGAGATTTCTCCACTGGCATAGATTTCAATCTCATTCATGCAAGCGATTCTGAGGAGTCTGCTAAGTACGAAATCCCAATATTTTTCGATGAAAAGGAAATTCTAACCTACGAGAGGGCAGATAGAGATTGGCTGTGATGGCTTATGTGGGTGAGGCAACCTATAGTGGGCGTTCTCGGCCATGTGGACCATGGCAAGACTTCACTTCTGGATAACATTAGAGGCGGCGTAGTTGCATCAAGGGAAGCCGGAGGAATTACCCAGCATATAGGCGCAACTGAAGTTCCAATACAGGAGATACTAAAGATATGCAAAGACATCGTAGGGAGCAGGACATTTAGGATTCCCGGGCTCCTATTCATCGACACCCCTGGGCACGAATCGTTCTCCAGTCTCAGGATAAGGGGAGGCTCAATTGCTGACATAGCTGTACTTGTCATAGATATAAGGGAAGGCATAATGCCTCAGACAAGGGAATCACTGGACGTACTGAAGAAATTCAAAACTCCATTTGTGGTAGCTGCAAACAAGGTCGACCTTCTAGAGGGTTTCTCAGGCATGAAGGGTGCGTTCATTCCTACTACGAAGACAATAGCCCCGGCAAGACTTGAGGAACTTGACAACAAACTGTTCCAGCTGTCATCACAGATGTACAGGGAAGGGTTCAGTGCAGACAGGTACGACAGGATATCCGATTTCACAAGGAATGTTGCAATAGTGCCCCTTTCTGCTAAGTCAGGCTACGGAGTGCCGGACCTGTTAATGGTCCTTGCTGGACTCGCCCAGACATTCCTCGAATCCCAGCTGAGGAATGAGGATGAGACGGCGGAGGGCACGATACTAGAGGTAAGGGAGGAGAAGGGGATGGGCGAAGTGTCAGACGCCATCCTTTACAGTGGCGTGATAAAGAGGGGAGAAACTGTTCTGACAGGAACAGTGAACGGTATAAGGGCCTTGAAGGTCAAGGGCATATTCAAACCTAAGCCGCTGGATGAGATAAGGGATCCTCGTGATAGGTTCCTGCCAGTATCAGAGGTCAGGGCTGCATCAGGAATTAGGATACTCTTCCAGGGTGAGGGGGGTGTCATTCCGGGGAGCCCCTTCAAGGAAGCAACAGGCGACTTAATAACGCTCAAGAATTCTATAGAGGATGCAATAAAGAGCTCATTCAAGCCATCCAATGAAGGTATTGTTGCGAAGGCTGATACCGTTGGAGGACTTGAAGCGCTTGTATATGAACTTGGGAGGATCAACGTTCCCATCAAGAAGGCGGAGGTCGGCCCCGTGTCCAAGAGGGATTTCACAGAGGCCAGCACCAATTCAGTACCGGAGAACAAGATAGTAATTGCATTCAATGTACCCGTTGAAGTAAAGGATTTCCAGGACGTCAAGGTCATAGAAAACAGGGTGATCTATTCAATAAAGGACGACCTGGTAAAAGCAAGAGAGGAGATAAGGCAGAAGGAAGTTGAGGAAAAGAGGAAGGCTATGACATTCCCCTGTAAACTATTGGTGATGGAGGGGAATGTCTTCAGGATTTCCAAACCTGCAATCTTTGGGGTAAGGGTTTTAGGAGGCAAATTGAGGGCCAGGACGCAGCTTATGAAAATAGACGGTACAAGCGTTGGTCCGGTGAAGAGCATAAGGACTGGCGAGCAGTCCCTCGAAGAGGCAGGTCAGGGGGAAGAGGTCGCTATAGCGATGGACGGAATCACCGTCGGAAGACAGATCAAAGAAGGGGAGGTGCTTTACTCCGACATAAATGAAAGGGATTTCAGGATATTGAAGGAAGAGAACCTGAACGTGGACGAAAACATGATAATGGAAGAGATCAAGAGTCTGAGAAGAAAGACAAGCCCATTCTGGGGCAGCTAGTGGATAAGGCCGATAGACTTTTTATGCCTGAAGCTATACGCATGCCTCATGGAAGTCAATGCACTAGAGTTCTGTACATCTTGCGGCACTGGTCTGCAGGAAAGGGGAGCGACTACATTCAAGTGCCCCTCTTGCGGTCAGGAGACTATCAGCAGGTGCAACAACTGCAGAGAACTGTCTGTAACATATCAGTGCCCGAAATGTGGTTTTAGGGGGCCATAAAATTGGGCAAGGTAGCCGTATCTTTCAAGGTAATGCCGTCGGATGAAACAAAGGATTTGGTAGCAATTGAAAAGGGACTGAAAGAAGACCTTTCCAAGAACTACACACTGGGGAAGAGCAGCATAGAAGAACTTGCATTTGGAATAAAGGTCCTGAAACTCATCGTCATAATGGGTGATGAGGGCGGACTAGTGGACAGCGTTGAGCAAAGGATACGTTCCTTCCAAGATGTGGGAGAAGTTGAAGTCGAGGAAGTTTCCCTCATCTCCTGACCTCTTAACTTTTGGAATAAGTATTTGGCCTTCCGGGGCATGATTATAGAAAATTGAGATGTCTCCAGTCAAGACCACGACCAGAAGCGTTGTAATACGGGCGCTTCTCGGTGATTTATTCATAGCTGCATTGAAATACGTTGCCGCAGGTATTAGCGGGAGCGCGGCGATGCTGGCAGAAGCGGTCCATTCATCTTCAGATGCTGTGAACCAGTTCCTTCTCCTGATCGGGTACAACTTGAGCACTAAGAAGGATGCATCGAAGTTTCCGTTCGGAAGAGGAAGGGAACAGTTTTTCTGGTCATTCGTGGCAGCCATTTTGGTCTTTGGAATTTCAGGAGTGCTTACCTTCCTGGAGGGTATCATAAAGCTGACGACTCATTACAGGATCACTGAACCAATATCAGCATATGTTGTCCTTGCAATGTCATTTGCGATTGACGGCTATGTGCTATACATATCTTCTGGATTGTTTATCTCCAAATACAGAAAACAGGGGTATCACGACCTGTTCTCATTCATGAGGGATTTTAGGGATCCTGTCCTGCTGACGGCTTTGACAGAGGATGCTGCCGCAATTGCCGGAGTGACGACCGCACTCGTGGGCATCTCCCTTTCCCTTGTGACAGGGAACAATGTGTACGATGCATCTTCCTCGATTGTCATCGGCATCATAATGATGCTTTCAGGACTTTACCTTTCAAAGAGGAGCAAGGACCTCCTCATAGGCGAGGGCATATCAGCGAGGGACCAGAAGAAGATTGAGGAAATCCTGAAGTCCAACAAATCGGTGAACAAGATACTCGACATTAAAGCAATCTACGAGGGTCCTGAAAAGATCCTCCTGGCCATGGACCTCAACTTCAACGACGGACTCAGCACCAGCGATATTGAGAGGGCAATTGATGAGATTGAGATATCGATAAAATCATTGATTCCATTCGTTGACAGAATTTATGTGGAAGCAGAGGAAAGGAATGTGGATTTAAAATCTAAAGGTTCATGAAACAAACGGATAGAAAATTGGTGCACAATCCACAATGTATTTCGACGAGAAGGAAAAATCTTCACTTTGAAACGAGCTGGCAAGTTTCGCAATGAGTTGTTCATTTCAGTTTCCTTCGAAAGATCAGTGAAGTCTTCTTCATACATTTGATTTCAAAAATAAAGGAAAGATATTCTCAGTAAAGATTGCCGAGAATAAGATCTAAAATGTCCGAGCACTATAGAAAGTGCAAATTGTACGTTTCAAAACTGTTTTGATATATTTACGAACTAAAACATAATTAACATCAAATATAAATTTTCCAGCAAGGAAAAATCATAACAACTGTTTAATAGTAATTATAATTACCAGACATCTTTAGGGGGTAATACCAAGATGCTTAAGAAATCTGGAAAAATAGCAGCTCTGTTAATCATCACCATAATGGTGATGGGAGGACTCTTCGGAGCAGCGCTCGGCCAAGTGCAAGGAGTAAATAAGGTATCGTTTAGTTTTACGGTCCTGGGGAACGGAATCTCCCCAGCAACTGGAGTGAATGTGGAACTGGAGAGTTCAAATGGAGTCGTTCTTGCTACAAGCACGTCAGGCCCCACTGTAGGATTTTCGGTATATCCCGGAAGCTACATAATTTACGTTCCAAGTCAGTACGTGTCATCTTCGTTGATAGTTTATGATTCAGCACATGCAACTATAAGTGTGAAGAGCAACGGAACAGTATACTCTGGAAGTTCTGTTCTGAGCACGCTGAATGTGGGTTATTCAGAGGCTTCTTCCCACGTATATGTTACCGTAAAGGGAATTTCAGCAGCCCAGGTGACCTCAGTTTACCTGACTCTTCCCAATGGGTTTGAAATGCCTGCGTCAAGGGTCAATGCCTCAAATCCCAACTCAGGATATGCTGTTATGAGCATACCCGGTCCGCAAACACTTACCATTGCTTACAATTCCACTTCAAAGGCGTTCTACTCTGAATCCCTTAATATATCAGCAAGCAAGACTAACAACAGCGTTGTTGCCAATGTGTCATCACTTGACAATGTACAAGGGGTAGTTACTTCGTCCAGCGGATCATCAGTAAACAGGGTTGAGGTGTCAATATATCAAAGTGGAGTTCTACTGGGTGCAGATCAATTCACAAATGGATATTATTACCTATCTCTTTCGCCTGGAACATACAGTCTCATAATTTCGTCACCAGGTTATCTTCCATATACCACGACTGTTACCACTGGTACAATTTCTCTCTTCCAGACAGTAGTCCTGACTCCTTCAATCGTCACGCAGACCGAAATGGTATCATTCGGTACGGGTTTCCAGAATGTCACCGTTTCAGGCGGTATAACGCTGACAAACGCAACAACTCTTCCATTCCTTCCAAACTCGAATGCTGGTTCTCTTTATGAGCAAATGATGCTGGACGGGCTATCAACAAACGAGCTTTGGGCCATTCTTAACGTTACAGTACCATACACAACGGCAAACACGGTACTGTACAACAATTACTCGTATAACTCAACAGGCGCTCATACGACATTCTCCGAGACTGCAGGTACATACAAGTTTAGCTACACAGCCTCATACTATCAGTCCAAAGTGAAAGCGCAAAGCTACAGCAGCATCAGGATTTATCTAAATGAGAACGACAACAACACAACAGCACTTACGTACATCACTCAACTGAGCATACCTGCGCCATATCAGAGGGCTAACATTGTCAGCTCCAGCATTGCAACTGTCTCAGGGTATTCTGGTGTCATCACGATAACAAACAGCAGCATCAACGGATTCCTGACAATAAATATAGCTCCGCAGCAGAAACCGCTCCTGAAAATGAGCCAAATATCAGCAACCTGGAGCGGCTGGTTCGAGTCAACAATTTCCTCTAACACATCATCTAATTTCACTCTGCTAGTGCCAGTTGGAAAGATGGTAAACATAAACGCCAGCAAGGTACCATACGACCCAGTTCTGGGGATGGACAACTACCAGAGCATGAATTTCACGTGGAGTATTGGAGGTTCTGTCATGTATGGATATAATATTTCATACAACTTCACCAGCGGTTCCTATCCAGTATCTCTTAGTGTTAAGAGCTCAAGCGGTGTAACAAACCAGACAAATTTCACCATAATTGGAGACTCATTGAATCCTCAATTCAACCTGCGAGTATTGCAAAACGGAAAGCTAAGACTCAACGAGACAACATCTTCGTCTGCACAGTACGTGCTTTACGTGAACCAGACAGTGACAGTATATTTCAACTCCATAAATTCCAAGGACCTCCTTCCAAACGGCCAGTCAACGGGCATACCCATTTCGGTGACCTGGGACATTGCAGGTACGTCAGAAACAGGAACAAACGTATCTTATTCCTTCCAGACCCCCACCTT
>JAJYRY010000049.1 GCA_021793855.1 Thermoplasmata archaeon | reverse complement strand
TTTTCAAAGGACCAGTTTGAAGTTTGATCAAAAGGAGATAGAGTCTCTTAGCGATGACTATCTCACATTCTCAGCCGTTGGAAAGTTTGTCAATGTCAGTTTCAACGACCAGCAATTTTCACGTGCCTCCCTTGAGAATGGAATGAGCGGGGAATTATTCCTCTTTGATGGGAAGAACGATAGAATACTCGTAGAACATACGAGCGCTAATCCCACTGGCCCCCTTCATATAGGCAGAGTGAGGAATTCTATCATCGGTGACACCCTTTCTAGGATCCTTGCAAAGTATGGATACAATGTCACAACGGAATACTATGTGAATGACATAGGAACGCAAGTGGAGGCCCTGCTTCTGGGTACAGAACTTTTTGGCTCTGAGAATTATACGGAGTCGTACCGAAAGGTGTATGAAAATTTCGACAAGTACAAGGAGAAAGTTGAGGAATACATGGTGAGGGCGGAGTCTGGAGATTCCAACTTCCTAAAAGATTCGACCGCGAGGTTGAGAGTTTTCCTGAAGGACGTCTTAGTGGACCTAGAGAGGCTATCGATCAAGTTCGACTTTTTCATTTGGGAGAGCGAATTCATTCTAAACGGTGCAGTGAAGGATGTCATAGTGAAACTGACTCCACTGCTGAAGGATGACAATGGTGCAAAATATCTGGAATCTAAAGATGGAAAGATGTACCTGCTACGATCAAACGGTACTTCTGTCTATTTCACTAGAGACATCGCTCACCATCTCAAGAAATCGGCTGAGTTTGACTATGCAATAAATGTCTTGGGGGAGGACCACAAGGCATACCACAAGAAAATACTGTTTGCCATGGATATACTGAAAGTCAAGAACGTCGGAGGGGTTGTCTTTTATTCATACATAACGACCAAAGAAGGCAAGATGAGCACACGGAAAGGAAATGTCGTATATACTAGGGACCTTATTGACGAGGCAATAGAGATAGCAAAGGGAGAGATCAACAAGAGAAGGACAGATCTAACCGAAGAGGAGATAAGGGAGATCTCTAACAAGGTTGGGGTTGCAGCAGTGAGATACAACATTGTCAAGTTCTCCCCTGACAAACCCATAACCTTCGACTGGGATGAGGCTCTCAATTTCGATGGGGATGCGGCACCCTTTGTGATGTACTCTTACGCAAGGGCCAGGTCAATTCTTTCCAAACTCAGCGCGAAATCAGAAATTGTATGGAAATTCAACGAGGCAGAGAGCAAATTCCTTAGAGAAATTTCAAGATACCCAGAGGTTGTTGAGGATGCCGTCAAGCATTCCAGACCAGACAAGATAGCCAGGTATTCTTACGAACTGGCAGGTGCTTTCAACCAGTTTTACAGAGACTGCCCAGTTTTGGACAGCGGCGAGAATCTACAGAAAAGAGTGGAAATAGTAAAAGTGTTCTCGAAAACGATGGAAGAATTGTTTCAGATGCTTGGAATCCAAGCATCTGATAAAATATGAAAAGAAAAAAATTAGACTTTAAGCTGTTTCTTTGGTGGCTTCTGTTCCCTAGGTCTCTTCCTTCTTACTGTAACATCGTAGTAGATGAATGATAGGACACCTATCGCAACGACTATACCACCTATCAGTGCTGGTAGCTTCCAGGCGGCTTGTGCCACAGATACTGCCTTCGTTACTGATGCATTGGTGTTGAAGAAGCTCGGTTCGTTCTGTGCGTGAACTGTCATGACCATGGAGTAGCTTCCGGAACTCGGAGGTACGAAGGATACTGAAACGTTTGTAGTCTGATTGGAGGAGAGGTTTGTGAAAGTCTCGTTCTTGACGACATTGTTACCTATCTTGATCGTTATGTAGTAAGAAGTCGCTGCCTCAAGTCCTACGTTCTTCAGGAAGAATTTCAGGACAGACGAGGAACCTTCAACATAACTCTTAGGATATGTGACGTTCGTTATTTCTATCTCTGGTCCCACAGCTTCCACACTCAGACTCATCGATATCGAAGCACTGTTGTTGGATTGGTCAGTTGCTTTCAGCCTTATGTTGAACTTTCCGTAATTGATGAAACCGACTTTCAGAGTAGAGTTGTTTGACGAAGAGCTGTAGACCTTGTAATCCACGTTCGGTTTTGCCACGGTACCGTTTGAAAATGTTATATTCCAAGTGTAGGAAACGATGTGCCCTCCATTCGGTGCGAAAGTGCTTGAGCCATTAAGCGTTACGTTTTGCCCCTGCTTGATTGAACTGATTGACTTTCCGCTTGCAACGTTCTCGATCTTGAGGGAAACGACTGGTGGAGTCGTATCGTTCACGTGAACCATAAGGGTTACGTTGAAGCTGTTTCCAACGCCATTCATTACGGTCGCATTTGCATATTCAAATGCAGATCCAAAGGTTGGAGTGCTGAAAGTGTGAGATACGTTCGTTCCAGTTTCCCTGGTTCCGTTGATGTCCCAGTTCACCGAAAGAGGTATTCCTGTAGACTTTCCAGACGGCAGTGGATCCTTGGAATTCACGGAGTTGAAGTAGACCGTTTCTGTCTGGTTCACGTATAACACATACGTGTTTGCTGAAGTTGTCGTCACGTTGAACCTTACTCCCCCATTTTGTATTGCCTTCAGGTTGAACTGAGGACTAAGTGAGTCACCGAATATGGTGAAATTCGTTTCATTTGTGACACCATTAGAGCCCACGACCTTGAGTGAGACTGAATGAGACCCGTTTGAAAAAGTGTTAGTGATGTTATATCCATACAGAGTGGTCACGTTTCCGATATTCCACGTGAAGTTCATTTGCTGATAGTTATCCGTGCCGAGAACAGTGTCATAAGGAATATTGCTGGCATTGAGTGTGACCGTCTTACCGACTGGTACTACAAGAGTGAAGTTGGAAGAAGTGTTTGAAGAAATTGTTGACTCAAACGAACCGCTCCACGTTGCTGATATCTGAGACATTCTCAGTTCCGGTTTAGCTTTAGGAGCAATATTGATCGTCAGAAAACCGTTGAATGTGCTGTTTGTGATCTTAATCACTCCTGAGTATCCTGAAACGGTTGCAAGACTGGTGCTTACGACGTTCGCCCTCTGGTAAGATGATGGAATGCTGAGTTCCGAAACGTAAGTTGTCGCAGTTGTGTTGCTGTTGTCTTTGTTAACGAACACCCTGATACTGGCAGTGCTCGTTGCAGTGACCTTTGACTGGCTGTAAGTAGCTGTGTAGTTGAACTTATATGTTCCAGAAGACGCTGTGAATGTGGTGTGTGATCCAGTTGTGTTGTAGGAATAATTGTTGTAGAGTACTGTGCTTGCAGTGTTGTAAGGAACTGTAACATTGAGTATCGCCCACAGATCCCCTGCATTGAGTCCGTTCAGGTGCAGCTGATCGTATAGTGATCCTGCATCGGAATAAGGAAGGAAGGGAAGTGTTGTGGCATTTGTCAGCGTGACTCCTCCACTGATTGTAGCGTTCTGGAAGTTAGAGCTGAATGAGATTAACTGTAGCTCCTGTACGTTGGAGGGTGTCAGTGCGACTGCCTGAAAAGTTGGTGATCCACCTGATGTGGTTGTTACGGAAAATACCGTTGGAAGATAGCCTGGTGAGGATATTACTAGACTGTATGTTCCGGCCGCCAACGATAGGTAATAGTATCCATTCGTAAAATCGTCGGCTGCAAGTAGACCGCCGTTCTGATAGATGGACACCTCGACTCTATTAACTGAGGTGCCGCTTGTCGAGGATACTGTTCCCTGAACATCCTGTGAAGCCGAGACATTTGCGACCACGCTGTTATTGGTCTTGCTTGAGGAGATGCCTGTGAGCTCCTCGGAGTAGAATGCAGTCGATGTCGAGTTGTAAAGTACTGTAAGAATCTGTGTTCCGGATATACTCGTCGCTGTGTAACCTGAATTTGGATTAGACGCATTTGCTTTGGTTGCACTTATCTGAAGTCCGTTTGGTAACGAAAGATATACTGAAGTGATTTGTGATGATGTCACTCCCTTAACAGTTACGTACACATTCGCATCCGCCTGGGAATATCCTACACTCATGCTTTTCAGCACAGAGCTTCCGACGAATGCAGTTCCGTTGTCCTTCACGCTTACGCTCTCGTGTGTGGAATTGTACACTATTGAAGATGATATGACGATCTGGCTAGGAATGTAAAGTATGTAATTTCCGGGATATACCTGGAATGCTACATTAGGACTCGATGTGCTACTGCTCACTAAGACTCCATTAGCGCTCTCCAGTTGGACCTTAACTCCGCTTGCCGGGGCCAATCCATTCCCCAGCACCGTAAAACTAAATGTTACCTTACTTGCTCCTTGTACCTGGCCTAGTGCCCCTCCCAAGAGTCCTCCCATCACCAAAATAGTGATGACGAACAGAGCTGTTGTTTTTGCTGTCTTCTTAAGCATCTTGGTATTACCCCCTAAAGATAGCAGGTAATTACAATTACTATTAAACAGTTGTTATGATTTATCCTTGCTGGGAAATTATTATTTAATGAATTTTATTTATTATTTTGACAATATATCGATAACCATTAAATTCAAGGTTGCCCTGCCACACATCGTGAGTAGATTTCGATTGGTAATAGCATTCGTGTTCCTGTTCCTCATATTCTCTATGGCTGGACTCGTGATAGGTTATCTGGTTGGTAATGCCTTGGGATGGTTAATCCTGTTCGTTGCTTTCGCTGCTGTCATGAATCTTGTTTCTTACTTTTTCTCATACAGGATAGTGATGTGGAGTTATCACGCCAAGGAGATCGGCGAAAAAGACGATCCGAGATTGTTTGCGATGGTGAGGGATGTTGCTCAGAATGCCAACATCCCTTTCCCGAAGATCGCTATTGCAAATCTTCCAGTACCTAATGCATTTGCTACAGGTAGGAGCAAGAAGAAGGCATACATAGTCTTCACCAGGGTAATTCTAAATATGCTGAACGAGAGGGAGCTGAGGGGAGTCATAGGACATGAACTCGGACACATCAAGCACAACGATATCCTCGTTGTGACAGTTGCCGCTACGGTAGCTTCTGCACTGATGTTAGGCGCGAGGGTGTTCGGTTTCAATGCCTTGTTCGGTGGGCGAAAGGGAGGACAGAACATAATTGTGCTTGTGGTACTGATAATTGCAGCAGTGGGAGCGATGATGCTTCAACTAGCGATCTCGAGGCAGAGGGAACTCTACGCGGACGAACACGGTGCCAAAGTCAACAACTCATCGGAAGGTCTGATAAGTGCATTGATGAAGCTGGAGTCTTGGAATTCCAGCAAACCACTTCGAAATGCAAATCCCGCGACTACAAGCATGTTCATAGTGAGCCCACTCGGTAGTGCGAGGGTCAAGAAACTCTTCTCCACACATCCTCCAATAGATACGAGGATCAAGAAACTCAGAGACCTGGGTATCTAGGCATTCGTCGTCTTAGAATCCGTCTGCCTTTCCTCCGCTTCCACGTAGATTCTCTCTATGTATGGAAACGTAGACTTGATGGATTGCTCGATCTCGTCAATAGCCTTTTCTATCTGTCCAGTACTCAATCCATCTTTGAAGTTAAGGTCCATCGCAAGAAGGACTCTTTCAGGACTCTGATAGATTGTCTTGACATCCAGAACTTTGTTTACAGAGGTGTTCATATTCAAAATCACTTCAATCCTTTTCTGGTCTGCAGAAGAAATACCCTGGCCTATCAATAGATCCTTGCTCTTTTTGGAGAGGTATATTCCAGATGTCATCATGATCAAACCTATCACTATCGATGACGATGCGTCGAATACATTGTTTCTTGTTACCAGTGAGAGGCTAATGCCCAAGAATGCTGTGACTACTCCCGCCAGCGCAGCCGTATCTTCTACCAGTGCGGTCATCAAGACAGGATCCCTGAAGTCTCTGATGAAAGACAGCAGATCACGGTATCCCTGTTTGCGTAACCTGGATATGAAGAAACGTGACGATATGACTAGAACATAGCCATCCACTGCGAATGAGAATGCGAGGGCTGCATATGCAGATAGCGGATCCCTGATCGTGTAGGTGGAAGTTAACTTAATGATCCCTTCTGCAAAGGTCAGGACCCCAGAAATTCCGAATACCAGGATTGCAACTACGAACGACCAGAAGAATTGTTCCCTTCCCCTTCCGAAAGGGAACTTTGAGGAATCTTTCTCTGTGCTGAGATTGTATCCAAGAAGGAGGAGAAACTGGTTGACGGTATCGGACGAAGAGTGTATTGCTTCTGCTAGAATCGCAGCACTTCCGCTGAATATGGCAGCTATGTATTTTGTGACTGCAATGAGCAAGTCTCCCATAAGTGCCCTTACAACCACACTCCTAGTTGTTCTTTTATCTACAGCCATCTGTCTTTTCCACAGACATATAGTAGAGATTCCAATATAAAAAGAAGTCGTGGAATCTTCTAAGAAATTAGTGAGACTTCTTCCACTTCGACTTCGCCGACATCTTGTAAGGATCGTATCTTCTGTTCGACATCTTCAACGAGTCCGCCCTCATCGCTCATTATGACTATTAGCTTCAGCACTTTTATTCCAAATGCAAGCTCTTCGATCCTACTGTTCCCCAGCACATAATTCTTGGAAAGGTCACTCTTCAAGCCCTTCTCAATTGCTACAAGGTCTTTGCTTTCATCTAATGGCATTACTTTGAATGATACGGCTACCTTACCCAACCTTATGGCCCCCTAAATCCACATTTAGGGCAAACGTACTGAACAGAAAGTTCCCTACAGTTGTTGCATCTGCTGATAGTTTCCTGGCCACATGCGGGACATTTGAACGTTGTCGCTCCCCTTCCTTGCAGACCAGTACCACAAGATGTACAGAACTCAAGTGCATTGACTTCCATGAGGGATGGGTATTCATTCAGGCATAAAAAGACTGTCGATTAGGCTCTTAGCTCCCCCAGAATGGACTCGTCTTTCTTCGCAGGTTCTTGAT
>JAJYRY010000048.1 GCA_021793855.1 Thermoplasmata archaeon | reverse complement strand
AGGTTGATGTCTTCCCGCAAGCCGAAGGGAAAGCTCCTGTCATGTAAGATACCCTGCCATCCTTTCCATTTACACCCATAAGGAACATGTGCTCCGATAACCATCCCTCGTTTAGCGCCCTTGCGATGGTGATCCTGAACGCCATCTTCTTGAGCCCTACCGTATTGCCTGCGTACTGAGTGTTCACGGAAAGAGCACTGTTACCATGGAGATCGAAATATATCCGTCTATCCTTAAGGTTCTTGCTGACCTTCCTATCATCCACTTCCCCCTGGCTGTGGACAAACTTCAGGAATTCCGCATCAGGATGTTCGACAAAAAACTGATAATCAGTCCTGTAAAGCATCATTTCACTGTGCATCACGTAATATGAATCGGTAATCTGAACAGCCTTTAGCGATAACTTTGAATCTCTCGACCCCAAAGAAAAGAAACCGATCAGCATGGTTCTACCACGCATGATACCTTTCATCAGGCCTTCTATATCCCTTATGCCAGCGTTGCGTTCCATCGTGTTGATAAATGGAAGCTTCTCTCCGTTCGGAGTCAGCACCTTCGTGTTCTCCTTGTCCCTTGCCTGGTCGTAATAGTTGTCAAAATGATAAGTGTGATTCGGCGATGCCAGGGGCCTCTCTTCTCCATATTCCAATGATTTCTTTCTAATGAGCTCATAATCTTCCTCAGAGTCAGTGACTATGAATACTGATGAAGGCTCCATGAGGTCTGTGTAATGGGATATGAATTCCAGCAGCTCCCTATTTTCCAGTAATTCAATCTTTTTCGCTTCTGAAGATGAGAATATATTCTTATTCGAGATTGCAGAACTTTTCATGTGATATACCTTAAATAATATCTTATAAAACTTTATCTGTTATATCAAATTAAGACTGATTTAGTCAGATTTATTGCATAACTTAGACGAATAACTGTTGATAGATTCGATAAACAATTCAATTCTGGGAATCCAATGTCTTGGCTGAGAGCCTTAATGAAATCATTTTTTTAGATTTCCCCAAAATAACAAAGCAATTCAGAAATATTATGGAATTGAAAATTGAATTAGACTTGGCGGTATTCTCGGTTCAATTTCTCAATTTGCACATTGATATCTATTAACGACCAATAGTTCAGGCTGGAGTAGAACTTATGTGCTAGTTTGATCATTGACTCATTAGTAATACTATGGACGAAATTTAAGAAGGCATTGACATTCTCCAATGATGGGAGAAGAGAAAGGGCTTGTTAGTAACTCAATAGGACTCTGGGGGGTAATTTTCTATTCGATATCCGTAATAAGCCCAGCCTTTACGTTTACTGTTGGAGCTGTTGCATCAATCTACTATTCTGGTTCAGCCGCACCGCTCACATACCTTATTGCAGGATTGGCCACATTCTCTGCTGTTATAGCAATTTATGTATATAGCAGATACGTCAACAATTCTGGTGGTTATTTTAAATTCATTGAGGCTGCAACCCAGAAAGCCTACATTTCCAAGACTATTGGATTGTGGTATCTGTCGTCCATCATTGGTGCAATCATCATGGGGGGAGGAGTTGTCGCATGGTTTGCAAATAGTGCATTGGAGGTATTGTTCAACCTTGCGCTTCCTATTTATGCATTAATAGCACTTTCTCTGATAGTGCCAATTTTATTTTTCATTATTGGATATTTCAGGGTAAAATCGGCGGCCAAAACAGCGATAACAGTAGGATTATTACAGATTGTTACATTTTCTGCGATATCAATCGCCTTTTTAGTAAGGTCTCATTACAATGGAGACCTACTGGTTAGTATCACAAAATCGACAAATGGACTTCATGGATTTTTCCTTGCCATGATACTAGGTGCCTTCTTCTCTTATGCAGGGTATGGGTCAGTTGTTTCTTTGGGAGAGGAAGTCAAGTTTTCGAAGGACATGATGAAGAAGGCCATAGTATATGCGCTTGTCATTATGGTTGCGTTCGAGACATTTGCGGTATACAGTATAGTGGCTTTAGCAGGTCCGAACATTTCAGCACTAGGTAGCTCTTTCTCCCCAAGTCTCTACCTAGGCAAGCTCTATTTTGGAACATATGTGAGTGCTCTAATATTCGCTGTTGGACTAATAGGTATAGTATTCTCTCTAGTCCTTTCTGGAAATAGCGGAGCAAGGTATGCATTCGCTCTCGCTCGGGATGGTGTGCTACCTTCTAACTTGGCAAAGATTCATAAGCACTATGGGAGCCCGTATGTGGCAGTTTTTTGGACATTCATAATTTCAACAGTTGGCATCGTAGTTACGGAATACATAACTATTTTGACACTCGGATATTCAAGTGGTCTGTTCTACGCATGGGCAATCTGGGGTACTGTATTGATGTTCTTTTCACTCGTCCTTAGTACCATAACAAACACTAGTTTAGTATTTTTCATAAAAAGGATGAGAAGTAGGGTAAAAGTGCTGTCTCACGTCATAGGTCCTTCAATATCCTCAATGATAATGATCCTAGCACTCGGCTATTCCCTCTTCGGGTTGAAGAGCCCAATGAGTTCAGTATATTTGATAATACTCTCAATAGTCATAATTGACGTTGCGATATTCTTCCTTAGAAGAAAATCGGTGAAAGTCGATGCTTTTACAGATCTCATCTCAAGGTGAATTGACGCAAGCTACCGTCTTCACGTTAATATTTACCGTAAGTGGGGATAATGAACCGTCCACTTTCCCCTGTGAATCCTGTTGCAATGATAAGAGCTACCTAGTTCGCAGAATTCCAGTTGGTTTAAAGGAGAGACGTCCTAATTTTCAGGATGCCCATATCAAATGACCATTCGAAACCCTTGTAATACTGCCGAGTTCCCTATGTTGACGACTAGTCGCACCCCTCATTTGTTTACGGTTCATGAATCATGACAACCGGCTGTAATTCTAATAAAAACACCGCTCAGAAAGTTCTGACAATAATTTATATTCAAGAAGTGATATTCGATACAAAATGACCCTAAATGTATATTTAGACTCCTTGGACGAAATTGATTCAAAAATTGTTCAGATGCTGAGCGAGGACGGCAGAATAAGAGATACCGAGATTGCCAAAAAAGTTGGCTTGAGCAAGACTAGTGTAAGATTGAGAAAACTCAAACTTATCAAGAACAAGAAGATAAAGATAATTGGAGTTCCTGTTCTAAGGAACCTTAACCTGGTAGATGCCAATATTTTAATAAAGTTCGAGATCAATACTCCTCGGAGCCAAATTGAAGCTTTTGTTAAAAAGCTACTGAAAGAAGAATATATTTACGAAGTTAATAGAGTTCTTAGCGAATACGACCTGATCATAGCGGTCTACCATTCAAACTTCGCACTTCTTAAGGCGTACATACAGGACCTTTTCGAGAACTTCAAGAGTATTGAAGATTACTATGTAATCCCAGTGTTGCAGACAGACAAGGCGTTTGGTGTTCCCTTATAGAAACTATTTGATTAATTCTGAAGCCATTTCCTTTAGGTCCTCGTGAACATAGACGCCGTCTTCTTCAATGAGTGAATCATCCAGCCACACAGTTGGATTGAGTATTATTCCATCTGTATGGGATCTCGCCTTTCCCGCTTTCCCCAAGAATGAAGATCCCTGAGCTCCTATTCCAAATTCTATAACACCGAATACTCTTTCATCTTCCAATATGTTCCCCGTAAGTTTTGCGCCCGGATTGAAACCGTAGCAGGCATGTGCAATGTTAAACATATTCGGGTCGTTGAAGCTATCAAGCCATTTCTTGAATTTAATGCCTTCATTATTCTCTGAGAATCCAGTAACCTTTCCTTTTTCTACTCTGAGAGATACCGGTTCCTTCAACAATCCCAAATTGTCTGGTGGCCATATAGATCCGTCAAAAACTATTGTGCCATTTGTTGATTCCTCTACCGGTGCCCATGAAATTTGACCGCCCAAGAAAGACTCAGGATGTTCTTTAGTCGTAACTCCGGTATCCAAAAATATTGGTCTCCCCCCAAATTCGAATGAAATATCAGTACCGGCTGGACTCTTTATCCTCATTCTCTTAGCACGAGTAGTTAAATTCGTTAGCTTGGTTCCAAATTTCTCCAATAAGTCTGTGTCAACTCTGCTTATGCAGTTCACCATCATACTGTCCGTCATTCCAGTAAGGCATAGATGTCTAGCACCTGCATTGAGTGCGTCTCTGTACGCATTTGTTAGGTAAAGAAACCTAGAGGCATATTCTATGATAGCATCTGCATTTTTCATTGCCCCTGCCACGGTTGCTGGAGGTTCTTCACCGGGATTTTTCAATGTCTCGTACCACACAACAATCGGTTTTGCACCTGAGATAAATGCTTGCTCTGCGGTCGAATCAACAATCATTGAATCTATTGCAGTATCGGCGTATATCAAGACCTCTTCTCCTGCCTTGATTCTCATAAGTTCATTAACGACCTTGTATGCTCCTTTCTTGATTTCCCAAACGTAACTCATTTTCTAAACCCTTTGCCAATTTTTGCCAAGTTTAATAATTTTTCTATACAAATTAAAAAAAACTTTGCAATTGATAATTAATAAAATAACTCTGTTGCGCATTTATAACAATATTCAAACTTTTGAAATCTTTTAATGAAACAAACGCAACATTTAATAATATAAATTCTACTATCCTCTTTCGGTGCAAAACCAATGACCGAAGAATCTTCTAAAAACGCTCCTAAAAGGAGAAGGGTAACGGCTATTGTCCTGGGAATCGTGGTAATCATCATAGTAGCAGGGATTGCAGCCGGTATCTATGAACACCAGAAGACGAGTTCTAAGGTTATAGGTCCGGCAAATAAGAGTCAACTTACGGTAGTAGAGAATGAACCCATTAACTCTATAGACCCAGCTTCTGGGTTTTATGCTGGAGAAGATGAGGTTATGTCTAATGTTTACCAAGGGATGGTCATGTATAATGTGACCACAAATAATGCAACTACTATAGAACCAATCATTGCTTCTAGCTGGACTCATAACTCAAACTATACTGTATGGAACTTTAATCTTAGGAATTCTGTCACATTCGAGAACGGAAATGGCTATAATGCTTCCGACGCATGGTTCAATTTCTACAGGACAATATTGATGAACCAAGTGGGTGCATTCTACTTTAATGGATTTTTGTACAACGGAACACTGGCATTTGAGACTGGCTACAGTGTGCCACAAGGATTGGTTCAAGATTTTGAAGCAAACGGGTATGCAAATCTCACTTCGCAAAATACATCACAGCAACAAAAATCGGCTGCGTTCATTCTTGCGAATATACTATCAAACTTCAACCCAAATAATTCTACCACGGAGAGTATCATGAAATATCCTAATCAGGCAGTAGTTGTCACAGGGGAATATTCGATTCAATTCAACTTACTTCATCCTTACTCCGAATTTCTGTCCGTCCTATCTGTTCCAGGCGCTGGACAGGTTGACCCAAGTTTTGTAGACAGTAATGGCGGTGTTGTTCCTAATTCTGAGAATACGTATCTTAACACTCACTCAATGGGAACAGGACCATACTATGTTGAATCATACATAACTGGAGAAACCCTTACACTTCAAGCAAATCCAAATTACTGGCCCAAGAATTTGCCTGCCTCTCAGACCAATGTTATGCTTACCGTTCCTCATATACCTACTATAATAATTGAATATACGACACAGCAATCCGCAATGATCAGTGATCTACAAAGCAATACCGCAGCGCTTGTAGGAGGCCCTCCCACGCTTCCAGCACTTTCACCGTCTTCCATGGAGACTCTTTCGAAGATGCCTGGAATAAAAACTGTAAATCTGGTTAACTCCCCGAAATTCGTCTTCCTAATGGCTGCGCTGGACACTGCTAAGTATCCCTATAATGAAACCAACTTTAGACTAGCACTGGCCCATGCTGTAAATTATTCCGAGCTTATTTCATCAATAATGGGTGCTTATGGATCCGGAATGGTTGGGCCAATAAGCCCTGGTTACGCTTACTATAACCCTGACAATCTCCCAATGTACTCTTATGATCCAAGTTACTCAATAAGCATACTGAAGAATATGGGGGTATATCTTAAGTTTTCAAACGGAACAGTAATTAATCCGGGAGGAACCCAACTAAGTTTGCAGATAAGCTACGTCACGTCGGATCAAACGCAGATTGATGCAGCACAGGAGATGCAACAGATGTTTAGTGAAATCGGTCTTAGCTTCACACTCAACCCACTTACAGTTCAGTCAGAAGAGAGCCTAATTTCACAACCTGGTAATGCTTCTTCTTATCCAGGGATGCTACTCTGGGATTGGTACCCATCGTGGCTCGACCCAGTTTACCAGGATATGGTTGTTCAACTAAATTCGTACTACAGCGGTATCTCTGGGGATGTATCCAATTTCAATAATGCGACAGTAAACAACATAACCAACTACCTCCCATACATCACAAATGATACATTGAAGATGCAGCTTGTGAAGGAAGTCTACAACATAACCTATGCCCAGGCACCAGACCTCTGGTTATGGGGAATAAATCCTGTTTGGGCTCAACAACCCTATCTTCAAGGGGTCTACTTTAATACTGGCGTTCTAGGGTTTTACTTCCCTCTGATGTATTACAGCACCTAAACTGACCCTTTTTTTTATTTTTTATATTTATTTTAGTCTATAACTTTTCAAATTTTGATATTTAATATCTGGATTATAATTACTTCAGTCATTAGATCATCTGTGAGGGCATATGGAAATATTTTCTATCTTCTTTCAATCACCAAAATGGGATGCGCTGGGATTTCCATTGAATAGGAAAATTAATTTGGGCACCGTTCGAAGTTCGCTGAATAGGTTTTATTCCAGCAGGTGAAGTGGCTTAAGAATCCTTTCGCCTAATGGTGTTTGTTTATTATGAATTATTTAGACGTTTGAAAACTTCCGTTATTGACTTGGAATCGGTCCAT
>JAJYRY010000047.1 GCA_021793855.1 Thermoplasmata archaeon | reverse complement strand
TCCTTGAGATCACCGTAAAACTGAGTGAACCTGCAAGAATTGCCAGAATAACCGTATAAAATATGATGTTTCCAAATGAACTGAAGATTGCTGGATTTGAAGTGAGGACTATACCTAGAAGGACAATCACAGTTGGACCCCTGTGAACAAAGGTTGCCACCAGCATACTGTCGCTGCCAAACCACTTGGTAACCCCATTAATCGCATAGATCTCAAAGAACCGAATCGCTACGAGGGCCGCGACAAGCACCAGTGCAAAAAGGAGTGCGTGAAAGTCAAATATATTGACTAGAATTCCTGTATAGACATAAAAGATAGTCAATAAAATGAAAGTAATCTCTTGGTTGAAATAATCAAGTTGCGCCGTTTCAATTATTCCGGACAACTTAATAATCTTGGAGATAGGTCCTGAGTTTGCAATAATTATAGAGAAAACGAAAGCAGCAAGAATTGGAGAGGCACCTAGGTAGTCAGACACACCCCAGATGCCCAATAGAACTGCAATGGTCGCTATGTAATAGTGAGGCGCAGATGCCTGTTTCAAGATGATCAACCAGACGATTCCTATGACTCCTCCTAGGACAATCGCTTCGGACACGCTTCCAAAAAGATAGCTCGCTATTCCAACCACACCGACTAGGGAACTTTGCTGATCTATGATACTCAAAAGAAGGAGGGCACCAATGACATTCAGCACCGAGTTGAATATGGTTTCAACCTCCATTAAGTGTCTCATCTCCTCGTTGATTTTTATCCGGTTCAACAAAGGGATGATGAAAGGAGCAGCTGCTTCGCTCAGAATTGTCGAAATCAGTAGTGAAATTAGTAGCGGTAATTTAAAGACAAAATACAACAGGGGAGTCAATAGCCCAATGACAAACAATAAATCAGCAACTGCAATCCAAATGCCCTTTGACAACGCATGACCAAATTTCTGAAGATCTAGTTTGAGAAGTCCGCCAAATACGATAAGTATCAAGGCGACCGTACCAACAAAACCGAGAAGTTGACTCAATAGAGATATGTAGACTCCAGGAATGATACCAGAAAAGTGGATCAGAATACCGATCAGCAATAAGAGCAGCATGTCAGGTATTCTCTTTTTTCGAAACGCTATTTCTCCTACAAAACCGAGTAACATAATTCCCGCGAGTAACAACAGTAGTTCGTCGGTTCTAGGATCCATCGCTCTTTAAAGAGCTCCTAATCATTTATAACATTTTGTATTGGTGTCTGCAAATACCAGACTGCTGTTCATAATTCTTATTTATATAATGAGCGAGAATATTTCAGATGCCTCCAAATCCGGACTAATCTTTGATGCTCCTAGCGAGATTCTTTATGATGAACATTAGGTTGACTACCACGATTACAAACCCAACAATGTTGAGTGAACCGAAGGATGGTATGATAAGAGTTAATTTCTCTATAGATGGAATGTAGATGCCTAGAATTGTAAAGGTTAGAATCAGAAACAACAGAATTGGAAGTACATTGCCCTTCGAAACTTTGTTCTCTCCCTTGGCAGCGTGTCTTGCGAAGTAGAACGAGGCAGAAAGTATAGCCAATGGTAGGTACAACAAGAAGGAGAGTATGATTATTAGAAATGGAAGTCCAAAGACAGTGAGGGACCTAAAATTGAATGCGAGAAACAACACAATGGATGGTACTATAACACCCAAGTCCACGATGGTGATTATAGATATCGCATCGCTGTAACTCTTGACGGATAACCTTTGACTTATAACACTATTGCTCAATCCGTCAGACAATACATTCGCCATTGCAATTAATAACATAGAATGGTAGTATAAATAATTGTCTGATTATTGTCATACAAACGTCAGAGTTATACGTCCTTAATTCTGCCATCCGATTCGGATTAGATTGAGATTTTAGTTGTCACAACTGGTCCACTTTTCTAAGAAAATACGGGTCAAACTTGCTGTCGACGAAGTTTCACACAACTTTTATTTTGAATCATACAATACTCGAAAATGGAATTTCAAAAGTTCTCTGAAAGTTATTCCAGCAAGGTAAGCGCGATCATCGCACCCGTTTTTGAAGATTTTACTCCACCGGATACTCTGAATTTTACTAGGGGGAGTTCTGCCTTGGCAAATGCAAAGAAGTCAGGATTTTCTGGGAAGATCGGTGAGACTTTTGATATCTTCGACAATACGCTGGGGAAGAGAATCATTCTAATCGGGCTAGGAAGGAAGGGAGCAATTGATGACGAAGTGCTTCGCCGATCCTATTCTTCCGCATTCAACTCAGTCAAATCTACTCCTAAGGGAGTGATACAAGTCATCCTTCCCAAGGGATCAACTGAAGAGACAAAGGAAGTTATCTTTTCTATCTCTCTCGCTGCTTACGACTTCGACAAGTACCGAAGTGAGAAGAATAAAGCCAAAGCAGACAAAATACTCATAACAACTAAGTCCAAGGAAATGGCAATAAGGGAAGCAATTGCGTTAGCAGATGCAGTGAATTTTACCAGAGATATCGCCAACCTACCTCCTTCCGTTGGTACTCCTTCCTTTTTCGAGAAGACTGCACGGAAAATTGAAGGCGTAACTATCAAGTCTTTCGTAAGGGAGGACTTCCTCAAGCTGGGTATGGGAGGATTGGAGGGTGTATCTAGAGCCGCAAAGGAGGCAGCCAAGCTACTGATCCTCGAGTATGGTCCAAGAGATAAGAAACCGACGTTGATCGTGGGCAAGGGAATAACTTTCGACAGCGGTGGAATTTCAATCAAACCTTCGGAAGGAATGGACGAAATGAAATTTGACAAGTGCGGTGCCTCTGCTGTTATTGGGACAATGAAACTCATCTCCGAATTAGGAATCAAGAAACACGTCATCGGTATGACACCTCTGACGGAAAACCTCCCGGGTGGAAATGCGTACAAACCAGGCGACATACTCACCCATTACAATGGAGTGACTTCTGAAGTCTTATCAACTGACGCTGAAGGAAGATTGGTGCTTGCTGATGCTTTGAGCTATGGAACCAAGAATTTCAAACCTTCGGAAGTGATAGATCTTGCGACTCTCACCGGGGCCTGTGTTGTCGCACTGGGGAATAACTATGCAGGGCTCATGGGCAATAACGAACCTCTAAAGAACAAAATCAAGAAAGCATCGGAGAATTCCTGGGAAAAAGTCTGGGAGTTGCCAATAGATTCGGATTTCCAGGACCAGATAAAGAGCAAGGTCGCAGACATAAAAAATACTGGCGGAAGGGAGGGAGGGGCTGAAACAGCTGGTGCGTTCCTAAGCAGATTTGTGGGAGATACTCCTTGGGTACATCTGGACATAGCTGGAACTGCCTGGACACAGAAGAACAATTCTCACAGATCCTATCTACCTGCGGGAGCGACAGGCTATGGAGTTAGATTGCTCTACGAATTCCTGAAATTAGAGTAAACTACCGATAGGGGCTCTCTATAATAAACCCAAAGATCCTATACGATGCTGGACAAGAAAAGAATATGGTAGGAAATAATTTTAAACAGATTAGTTTACATCGGTTCTCAGCATTGCGCTGAACAAGTTACTGCGTTTCATTGCCAGTTTTTCGGGAACAAAAATTCTGGATTTTCAAATACTAAAGGAGTCAAGAACAGGTTTCCTCAAGAACTTTGTACCTTACGTTCCCTGACCTGGAAAGAGTAAACTATTATTCCAGTAAGAATCATCAAACTGCCGAGATATAGAGCCTGGGTTCCAAGAGCAAACATTATCAACGCTGATAGGAAGACCGAGATTATAGGCAGATAAGGGAAGAGGGGACTGTTGAATTTACCCGGCAGGTTTCTCTTCCTCACAATAACCACGGCCACTCCCGTCAACGAATACGAAAATATCACACCGAAATTCGATGCCAGAGCGATATATTGCAGATTCCCAAGAAAGAGCGAGAGTATGGCAAGTGCTCCGATTATTATTACCGCTCTCTTAGGTGAGTCACCTCCTTTTCCTTCTATCCATTTTGGAAAGAGACCATCCTCGCTCATCTGCAGGAGTGTTCTTGAGCCTGCAACTACCAGCGAAAGGGTTACGGTGACCGTTGCAATAAGCGCAACAACACTGACCGCCACCGATACAAAAAGCGGGGCCCCGGAGTAGCTGAGGGCACTTACAAGAGGATCCGCAGATACCCCATAGAGTCTCCAAGGCATCATCGCCAACATTCCGAGAACCACAAGAATGTAAAGAATAGTGCTAACAACGAGTGATATCATTATTGCCTTTGGCACATTCTTACTTCCGTTCTCCACCTCTGGTGTGAGTGTAGCAATGGTGTTGAATCCCGAATAAGCGAAGAATGCCAACGAAGCAGCTTCCACTATACTCATCGGTCCGTGTGGAAGAATAGGAGTGAAGTGCGAGGGAATCCATTTACCATAGAGGAAGGAAATTATTATGAACAAGACCAACCCTGCAGTAGTGACAAAGACCAGAATCTGTTCAATCTTGGCCACTAAACTTATGCCAGCGTAATCAACTGCCATAATGGCAATCAGGAAAATTATAGAGATAGCGAGTATGAGGAACTCTGACTGTGAATGAAAGAATGACAACAAGTATGACGAAAAACCTAGCGTCACGGCAGCTCCAGCTATCGCGTACGATATTCCCCTGAGCCACCCCACGAGGAAACCTAGGGAATCGCCCATCGTAACCCTCGTGAAAGAGTAGAGCCCCCCATGCGAAATTATCTTCGAAGAGAGTTCAGCACTGTTGAACGCGACAGTCATTGCCAGGAAGGCAGTAAAGGCAAACGCAATGATTGCCCCCGGCCCGGAATCTTTGATAACGACACCAGCGAGCACAAATATACCGGCACCGATGATGTTACCTAGACCGATGGAAGCAGCCTGCCACATTGATATCCTGGGCTTACTCACATCTCGTCATGAGACTAGCTATTAATACGTTGTTTAGGATCCTTGAACCTGCTCAGAAATATGCCCAAAAATTGTCCTGCCATAAATCATATTCCTCTTGCACTTCTTTGGCGTACTGTCTCCTGAATGTTTTCTTTTTCTCCTCTGCGTTGTACAAGTTCAAAATTTCTTCCTTGCTGCTCCCAGAGAGTGCTTCAAATCTTTCTCTCACTTCTTTCTCCAGGATGGGGTGAAGTTTCGACATCTTCTGTCCGGTGAAACAAACCTTGTAGAATCTTTCGTTCTCGAGTTTAACGTGAAATATCCTCCAATCTATTTCAATCCTACTCAAGAACTCGTTACCCACTAGATTGGCAAGCGCTTCCGTAATCTGCCTTTCATCTTTGTCTGCTACTTTGAACGTTATCTCTACTCCTCTTTCCACTCGACTTCCCTCAACATTTAACAAAATTTCATTTTTAAACCTATTCCCCTCAAGACTACTGACTGCAAATCCTGCACGTGAAAGAATCGTGTGTTCTTACAATTCTCAGAGCTTAGCTAGTGGAAGACAACAATGACCGCCATCAAGCTTATTATCACAATCTGGAAGGCTAGTTGTAACAAAGCACCATTACTTATCCATGAGAAACGCCGTTTGAGTGTTATATCATCAGTTTTCCCAGAACGTGCTATAAGGAGTGAGTTTGGAAACACTGTAAGGAAGCCCGTAACTACCAAAAGAATTCCGACGATGAAAATCCATGTGAAAAGACCGCTGGTCGGATCCCATACATTTTCACGGATAGCAAGATAGTAGCCGACTAGAGGCGTGAGTATTGATGCAGTAGGCACGAAGAATAGCGTGGCCGGAGTCATCCGGATTGCGACAGAAGCTCTGGTATCTGGGCTCAGTTCTCTAAATATTAGTCGGAAGATGACTCCAAAGAATACGTCCACTCCAGTCCATATTGCCCCAAGCAGAATGTGTACATAGTCCAGGATGAGCAGATTTCGGATTACCAGAGCAGCAACGACAGCAATCAGAGGGACTAACACGGAGATAATTCCCATACGGCTTACGACTCCATGCTGCGAGTTTGTTGTCATAAAGGTACACCCGTTGCAAAGTGTGCCATGAAAAGGATGAGAACTATCTGAAGGATGAGTTGTATCAACGATAACCGTAGGTTCATCATGGTTAGCCTAACTATTTTTCCGACATCTTTCGACCCACGTACTATCTCTAGGTACACTCTCAGTTCATTGGGTAGGAATATTCCAATTCCCTGAATCATCATTACAATTACGATGACTCCCACCTCGATGAAATAGGGATTGAATATGGATATACCTAGAGGTCGTATGAGGTAGAGCCCAGCGGTTATAGTGGTTGTAGTGATCGATGGCATAAAGAAAAGCATTACAGGAGTAAGTCTTATTGCAACCTCTCCTCTTTGTTTTGGTGATAATCCAGCCATGATGTAGCCAAAAAATATGCCCATGACAAGATCCATTCCGGTCCAAGCTGAACCCGAAACAACGTGAAAGTACTCGAGAAAGTAGAAACTCTTCACGAGAACAATTAAAATGAGGATTGCAACGGGTACGATGAGCATGGGTAGACCCCTCACAAATATCTTCTTCCAATCAACTTTCTGGAAACTTTGGATATCTTCCTGCATTTTTTCACCACTAATAGGTCGATCTGTCAGATAGTCGGATGAAGGCAAACCAAAGAGACAGAACTATCGGCTGCTTGATTCTTAAAGTCTTGTCCTTGGCTCTCTTCCTAACCCTCCTTTCAACATCATGGAACCAATTCGCTAACACGCTTCCTCCTAATGGAAACACTTCCCGTACTATCATAGTTACTCGTATTTTGTGAGACATTGTATCTGCTTCGACGCGCTTGTTACCCTACACCGGTGAATGACTGGAAATTTATCGTAACGTTTTGGAACGTGTTGTCTAAGTAGAGACCTCCGTTTGCGTTAGCAACCCATATTCCTACCGCTTCGTTGGCTATTATATTGTCAATAACCGTGTTCCCCTGAGCTACAGGCGGAGCTGGATGTGTGTTCTGTGGCGTCATGTCTGCAATGATTGCGATTGCGTTGGGCGCAGGAGCCAAGTCAAGATCAGATGCGTTGTCGAATGGTGGGTTGTTGATCCTCTGGAACGCTCCGAGTTCCACATAGTTAGCCCATATCTCGTTTCCAATGTCCGCCGCACCTGGTGCCACTGCATTGACTATGATGCCGTCCTCTAGACCGCCTATAACGGTGTTGT
>JAJYRY010000046.1 GCA_021793855.1 Thermoplasmata archaeon | reverse complement strand
GCCCTGTTCCTACCAACCCTTCTGACTATACTGAGGTATTTTGCTCTCAATCTCCTGGATCTCTTTATAGCGGTGTGAGAAGCTGTTACAAGAACAAATCTCAGCATAGATGGGCCTCTCTTTGATATGTGTCCTCTTATATCTCTGTCACCAGACTGATCCTGTCTTGGAACTAGACCTGCGTATGAAGCAAACTTCTCCTTTGACTTGAATCTTGAGATGTCATCTATCTCCGATATTATTACTGCTGCTGAATACACATTTATTCCAGGAATTGTCATGAGAAGCTTTATTCTTTGATCATTTTTCACAGCGAGGGCAATCCTGTTCTCCATCTCCCTTTCCCTGTCAATGAGATCAGCAAGCCTCTTCAGCATGTCTTCCATCACTATCCTCTCGTTCTCCTTCAGCTTTGGAAATGATTCCTCTATCTCCCTGAATCCCTTTCTCCCGAAGATGTCCGTTGCATCTATTGTGATACCATGCATTGTTAGTAACGCATGAATCCTGTTCTTTATCATCGTCACCTCTTCCCCTAAAGACTTTCTGTATCTCACTAAGGATTTCAGACCGTCAGAATACTCAGAGGGGAGATGCACTTCCGGCAGCTCTCCCAGTCTCAGCAACTTAGCAAGCTTGTATGAATCCTCTCTGTCATTTTTCTTGGGGGAGTTGTATATCAACGCAAGCTTCACTGGATCTGCCGGATGCACTGAAAATCCCTTGTCTCTGAGAAGCCTTGCTACATACTTCCCAGATGTGGATTGCTCCAAAGCTATCTCAGGTTTCGTGGAGATATATTTTTCTGTGAATCTGTTCCACGATTCCTCACTATTGTCAATCTCATAGTTCTCTCTTACTGTTCCGTCTTCCTCCATCTCAGTTATATTTACCAAACGTTTATGCACATCAATGCCTATCAGCATATACACCACCTCCTGGTGGTTGTGAGGGTATCGAGTCGGAGAAGTCTCGACAGACTCCTATTCACCCTTATTGCAGGGTATTAAGTCGAGGCGAAGGATAGCCAGTCTATTCATCGACCTCTAGGGTCAAGTAAAATGCCGGCTATCTCTCCGACCCTCACTCCGTCATCGTCATAACAGAGTGGTCAGAAATCTTTTTTCATGACGTCTACTCAATCAGAGCACAATATTCCAGAAACCTTAATACCGGCAATGACCTAGTTGAAAGTACTATCATGAAAGTGGCGAACACTAAAATCATACGTACAAAGGAACATCTATCCAGCTTCTCATTCTATCTGTACAGAGATTAGTATGCGTGAGCCACTAAGAACATCAAGAAATGCACGTGCAAAAATCATCAGCAGCAGGAGACGAAGAGTCGTGTTCTACAAGGAGAATCCACTTTTCGATTATTTTTCTGATGATGAAAGGGCTTCCGCAGTTCTCATAGAGGATGGGAAGATAAGGCTGATTGGAGACAGGGAATTAAACGAGAATTTCGATGACCTGGTTGGCAAAGATCAGTGCATAGCACAGCCTTACTTCTCGTTCAGGAAGGGGGATGCATGCTCCACGGAAATAAACGACTGGTTCCAGTATCCTCTAATTGAAGAGCGAAGATTCTTGATTGAAGAGAAGAAGCAGATCGGTCAACCTATAGAGACAATAACACAGGATATGAAGACTGATGATACGGAAAGGAGTGTTTCAGAACATATCAGGGATAGCCTCTGCTCTTTAGGCTATTCCCTATATTACGAGCCTGTGGTTGCATTCGACAAGAACACGCTAAACATATGGAACAAAGCTGGGGAGTCAAATCTGAAGAAAATAATGTACGTAGAAGTAGCCTCAAGAAAGAAAGGATTGACAATCCTCTACTCAAACTCCTTCCTGGCCACCGGGGAAGAGGTTTATGTGAAGAAGTATAAGGGGAGCATCGAAGCTATAGAAGCTGTAAAGAGAGTATTTGTCGAGGGGAATTCCATATCATTGATCTCTTCAGAACTTGAGAGGTACAGGAACAGTAAGCTCTACCTTACTACCCCGCTGTACCCATTCAGTTATCATCCTATTCCCGGGGAGGGTTCAATCGTGAAAACGGGGGATGTAGCCGTATTTGACTTGTGGTCTTCCACCCTGGAATTCAGTTTCAGAAGGAAGGTTGTCGCTATAGCGGGCAGTTACAGGGCGTCCATAATCTAGGTCTTTTCTACCGTGAATGCTGCGTAGCCTACGCCCGTTTCCCCGCCAGTCATCTCAATTGAGTTTGAAAGCTTCAGTAATTCCACTTTGCCCTTATACGTGGAAAGGAGTGTTACAATCGACCCGAATCCGCATGCGCTCATCTCGCCCGAGTACTCGTACCTGTAAATTGCCTTGACGTCCCTGTTGAGAACTGCACTGGAAAAATATCCATCAAGACGCCTCAGTCTCGTCAGAGGAAGATAGTGGTTAAGATCAGAACTAGCTACGATGGTGAAATTCCCTTTCAGCTTTTTCAACCTAGTTGCAAGATGCTCTGCAGCCTCCAGGCTCTGGTCAAGCATAACGATTGGAACTATCTCAACTTCACCGTAAATGTATTGAAGGAAAGGGATCTCCACCTCAACCGAATGCTCCTGGGCGTGAGCGAGGTTATCCACGACTATCAGGTCATCTTGCAGGTCTTCAACCGCATCCTTCCTGATCCTTGCCCTTCCTAGTGGAGTTAGGTAGTCCTCATTGCCAATCGATATTGGCGACCCCAGACCGGTATGGTTCGGTCCTATGACAACGAAATAATCGTATTTTCCAGAGTTGGCTAAGGAGCCGAAGGAATATGCAGCAACAGGTGCGCTGTAATCGTAACCCGCATGAGGTGCAACTATGCCGTGCTCCGGACTTATCTTCTTTATCTCCGGTATGTAGCCGGGGCCATTCCAGTGCGTGAATGCCCACGTTATCTTTTCTCTCAGCTCATCGGGATCAGCGGGATAGAAGTGGCCACTGACATATGGTTCTCTCATTGTTACAGCCCAATCTACATGTACGGCGGATTAATACGTTTTCACAACATAGATGCTTCAATTGAAAATATGAAGACACTCTTAGGATGAGATTTACCTGACCCGAAAATGGAAATTAATGATTTAGTGCATTGGAGGGAAAAAGCAGATCGCCCCTTCCATTAGAAAGGCTCTTTTCAACAAACTGCCGACTATGAATAGGAAACAGCTATGAAGCAAATCAAAAGTCGATTTGTATCTATCGAATAAGAAAAGATAAAAATTATATAGAAAAGGCTGAAATTATTTACAGTTCAGCCAGGAAGTCTTCTTGCTTCAACTGCGATACATCCTTCCCGTTCGCAGAAAGAATCTCTTTGGTTAACAGGAAATATACTAGGGCAAGACTTTCCCTTCCCTTGTTGTTTGCAGGAACCACAAGGTCTACAAATGATGTGCTGTTGTTTGTGTGGCACAGTGCCACCACTGGCGTTCCGTTTATGACTGCTTCCTTTAGAGCCTGGTTATCGGTAGCAGGGTCATTTATTACTATTACGTCAGGTTCGAAAAACCCCGAAAGGGAGGGATTGGTGAATGAACCAGGTATGAATCTATCTGTGATGTACTTTGCACCAAGCGCTGCCGCAGCCGCTTTCACAGGCTTCTTTGCATACTCCCTTGAAGCGACGAACACTATTCCGCTTGGGTCGAATCTAGACAGAAATTTTGCTGCTATCTTGATCCTCTCGTCTATCTTCTTTATATCCAGTATATTCAGTCCTTCCTTGTTCACGTAAGCAGTGAACTTCTTCATGTCAGCGCTTCTTATCTTCGTTCCTATGTGTATAGCCGAATTCCTGTACGTGTCTTCAGATGCCAGTAGATCACTCATTCATGTCCACCCATTTCTTCCTGAATTCTTACGAGTTCATTTAATTTTGCTATCCTTTCCCCTCCGACTGTTCCCGTTTTAATGTAGTCTGCTCCAATGGCAACTGCAAGATGGGAAATGAAATAATCCGTCGTCTCCCCTGATCTGTGGGAAACTACAGTGCTCATCCCGTTATCCTTGGCAAGCCTCCACGTCCTCAACAGCCTGGTCAACGTGCCAACCTGGTTTGGTTTCAGGAGGATTGCGTTGCTCGCCATCTTCTCAATTCCCTCCTTCAGTCTCTGGTAATTGGTTGTGTAAATATCGTCCCCGATCACTATTGCCTTGTCCCCAACCCTCTTGGTAAGCTCTGCAAAACTCTCGAAATCGTTCTCGTCGAACGGGTCTTCTATTATAGTGTAACCCCAGTCCTTCACGATGCTTTCAACAAAATCCACCTGCTCTTCCCTTGTCAGCTTCCTGTCCCTGTAAACATAATGCCCCTTTTCGAAATAATTTGTTGCAGCCAGATCCATCCCGTTCTCTATCGTAAAGCCTGACTTGTCTGAAACTTCATCTGCTACCTCCTTGACGAGGGATATGACCTTCTCATCCTCAAATGGAAGAACCCACGCCTTTTCGTCACCCATCCCGATTGGAATGTCAAGTTCCTTAGACGCCCTCTCCTTTATTCTCCTGTGAACAAGTGAGTTTGTCTTGATGGCATCAAATACGTTATCAGCGTGAGAAGCTATAAGGAACTCCTGGATTGTTGTCCCGTTCACTGCATGTTTTCCTCCTCCAACCACATTCCCCAGTGGGGTGGTCATCTTCACGTTGAGCCCCCCAAGATACCTGAAGAGCGGGATGCCAAGTTCATCAGCGGTGGCACAGGCGTTTGCGAGTGATAGGGCTACAGCAAGATTACCACCTATTGAAGAGAAGTTCTCAGTACCGTCAATGTCCTCAAGGAACCTGTCAAAACCTTCCTGGTCCTCTGATTCTATACCGACGATTTTCTTCGAGATTTCATTTTTGAATGCCTTGACTGTCTGATCTATCCCACCATCCGGGTAATCCTTCACTTC
Organism: Thermoplasmata archaeon; assembly: GCA_021793855.1. The sequence goes on along the minus strand of JAJYRY010000046.1, from coordinate 2,462 downwards.
AGTTGCACCCTTTGATGCACCGCTAGGTGCAGCTGAAACTCCGCGCCCGTACTTCGTGTAAATTTCTACTTCTATCGTTTCATTCCCCCTTGAGTCAAGGATCTTTCTGATACGGGAATCAACTATCTCTGACATTTAATTCTCACCTTTCCCTTGAGTGTTTGCCTGTGCAGCTGCAAGTATCGCAATGGGTACCCTGTATGGTGATGCTGACACATATTTCAAGCCAATCTTATGGCAGAATTTCACTGAGTCAGGATCGCCCCCATGCTCTCCGCATATGCCAACCTCGATGTCCGGCCTCGTATTTACACCCCTCTCAAAACATATCTTCATGAGTTCGCCAACTCCATTCTTGTCCAGAGATTCAAATGGATTCACGTTGAATATGCCGTATTCCAGATACCTCGGAAGGAATGTGGCTTCCACGTCATCCCTTGAAAAGCCAAAGGTCATCTGAGTCAAGTCGTTTGTTCCAAAGCTGAAGAATTCTGCGACTTCAGCAATCTCACCTGCAGTAAGCGCTCCTCTAGGAGTTTCGATCATCGTACCGAACTTGTACTTCAGCTGCTTCCCTTTAAGCTCTTCGTCGATAACCCTCTTAAGCCTGTCGTGGACGAGCTTTAGCTCCCTGACATCTATTGTGAGAGGTATCATGATCTCCGGTATAACAGTCTTCCCCTCCTCCTTCACCTTTACCGCAGCCCTTATGATCGCCCTCACCTGCATTTCATATATCTCCGGGTAAACGATGCCTACCCTTATCCCCCTGAAGCCAATCATAGGGTTGAATTCGCTGAGTGAGTTCACTTTTCGCAATATCTCTTCCTCTTCCTTCATTTTCTTCTCTACTTCCTTGCTTTTCCCTTCATGCCTCAGTTCAGCAAGTTCGACCATTAGTTCCTCCTTCTTTGGAAGGAATTCGTGTAGAGGCGGGTCAAGGAGCCTGATTATCACAGGAAACCCGTCCATTGTCCTGAAAAATTCGACGAAGTCGTTGTACTGCAGCGGTAGAAGTTTCTCAAGCAATTTCTTTCTCTCATCGAGGGTATCACTCATGATCATTTCCCTCATGATAGGAATGCGCTCAGCGCCCAGGAACATTCTCTCAGTTCTTGCAAGCCCTATCCCTTCTGCTCCGTTCTTCCTTGCAAGTATAGCCTCTTCCGGTGTGTTAGCGTTTGCCAAAACTCCAAGTTTCTTTACCTTGCGGCATATGTTCATGAACTCCTGGAAATCATCCCCCAGTTCAGGAATGGTGAGTGGAACGTTTCCCTTGAACACGAGCCCAGAAGTACCGTCGACTGTGACCTCCTGGTGTTCCCACATGATCTCCTGCTTGAAATTTACTGACCTCTTGTCAAGATCTATCTTCAGGTCTTCAGAGCCGACTATGGCAGGTTTACCCATCGCCCTTGCGACAACAGCTGCATGGGACGTCATTCCTCCCCTTGCAGTCAGCACTGCCTCGGAAACTGCAATACCGTGAACATCATCTGCTAGCGTTTCATTTCTAACCAGAATGACCTTCTCCCCCTTCTCGTTCATCTTTACTGCTTCCTCAGGGTCGAGGGCAATTTTGCCAGAACCTGCTCCTGGACTTGCTGGAAGGCCCCTCGCAATTGGGGAGCCTGCCTTCTTTGAGTCAACCTGCGGGTGGAGAAGCTGGTTAAGCTGTTCAGGCTGCACCATGTTCACTGTCTCTGCATCAGTTAATTTCCCCTCTTTCCTCAAGTCAAGAGCTATCTTTACCGCAGCGGCAGCACTCCTCTTGGCAGATCTCGTCTGAAGAAGATAGAACGTTCCGTCCTGGATCGTGAACTCTATGTCCTGGACGTCCTTATAGTGACTTTCTAGGATTTCAGCCGATCTCTTTAGCTCTTCATATGCCTTGGGTATTTCTGTCCTTAGCTTTTCAACTGGCGAGGGAGTCCTAATGCCTGCGACCACATCCTCCCCCTGGGCATTGATGAGGTATTCACCATACATTACCTTCTCTCCAGTGTTAGGATTCCGTGTGAATGCCACTCCCGTTGCAGAGTTAGGTCCAAGATTTCCGTACACCATTGTAACGACTGAAACAGCCGTTCCCAAAGAGTCTGGAATGTTGTTTAACTTCCTGTAGACTATGGCCCTATCATTTTTCCAGGAATCGAAAACTGCGTTCACTGCAAGCGCCAGTTGCTTGTAAGGATCACCCGGAAGTTCTTTCCCTGCAGACATTATCAATTGCTTGAACTCCTGGACAACATCCCTCCAGTCCTTCTCTCCAATTTCGAAATCATTCTTGATGCCGAGTTTCTCCTTCTTCTTGTCTATAACTTCATCAAATTTCTTGCCGTTCAGCCCTAGCACTATTCTGCTGAACATCTGTATAAATCTCCTGTATGAATCCCAGGCAAATCTCGGATTCTTTGTCTCCCTTGCAAACTGTTCAACATTCTGATCATTCATTCCAAGGT
>JAJYRY010000045.1 GCA_021793855.1 Thermoplasmata archaeon | reverse complement strand
TGTCAGTAAATGTAAAGAGTTGGTCACTGGAATTAAAAGGATGTCACTCTTTCTTGCCTTTCCTTCTCTCTGCTACGATCTCAGAAACTATGCTCAGAGATATTTCCTGAGGCGTGACCGCACCAATGCCCAGCCCAATAGGTGCGTGAATAGACTTCAGGTACTCTTTGCTTATCCCCTTAGACTCAAGGGCTTCGAAGTCTTCCCTTATCCTCTTCTTGCTTGCAAGGAGGCCGATATATCTTACCTTGTGTCTGGAAACTGCTTCGATGACCTGTACGTCCTTTGAACCCTTCGTAAGCACGACTACAAAATCTTCATCGTTGAAGTTGAAGTCAGCAATTGGTGTATTCAGGGGATCGACAACCTCATCAGGCTTTGAATTTAGCATAGGATTAGGATCTATGACTATGACATCCATTCCTATTGATTTCCCTAGGGAAACCAGGGAATCCTCGATCTCATCCCTTCCACCCTGTCCTATAATGACCAATCTTTCGTTTCTCTTGAAAGGTTCTAAGAAGATGTCCATGACGCCACCACAGTTGGTCTCAACGTGGATTTCGTCATCGTTGCCTTTGGACATGCCCAAGATTGTGTCCTTTGCATCTTCCAGAAACACCTTGATCGTCTTAGCTTCCCCCTTCTTAAGTGCATCCATCGCCCTCTCGACTATCGCAGAATCAGGGCAAGCGCCTCCAAGTGTTCCGTAAATAACCTTTCCATCGCTTGATATCACTTCCTTGAAACCTGGCTTTCCGATGGAAGAGCCTGAGACCCTCACAACAGTTGCTACTACAAACTCCTCTCCCCTATTGACGAGTTCAGATACTATTTGTGGATACTCTCGATTGTTCACCGTGCTGAAGAAGTTGTATGAATATATATGACTTTCCGAGACACAACTTAGCTCACAACACACAAGATTAAAGGAATCGTTTTCATTACATCGTCTATATGGAGTTCAAAGGACAATTCGACGTCAAAGCGGACAGGCACACAGTATTCTCCTTCATTTCCGACATCGAGAAAATTACTTCCCTGATCCCTGACGTTCAGTCAAGAGAGAAAGTGAACGAAACGTCTTCGAAATTGATAGTTAAGGCAGGACAGTCTGCAATCAAGGGCAAGTTTAACCTACTACTGGAAATATTGAAGAAGGTGGAAGACCAATCCATTGAGATTTCTGCAAAAGGCTCAGGTGCAACTGGGTCCCTCGACATCAAGGCACGATATGACATATCATCCAATTCCCCGGATTCCACTACCGTGAACTGGATCGTCGATTTTACGATAGGGGGGATGGTTGCAACTATGGGATCGAGAATCATCAACAACACTGCTGAAAAGTACATATCCGTCTTGACGGAGTCATTCAGAAAGGCATTTGAAAGATGAATGGAAGAATGGGTGGGAATAGGGTAGCAGCTGTTCTGCTCGCAGCTGGAAAGTCAAAGCGTTTTGGCTCGAACAAGCTCCTTCATATGCTCGGGGGGAAGAGGCTGATAGAGTGGTCGCTTGAACCTTTGATAGATAGCCACCCCTGGAAAATTGCGATAGTAATATCAGAAGAAGATGAGTTTCATGATGTTCTTCCCGAAGATATAATCAGGATAGTCAACAGGTCCGCTGAAGGCGGAATAGGAACATCGATCTCATTAGCCACAAGGAATCTTGAAAATGAAGTTGACGGAATACTATTCACTCTAGCTGACCAACCACTCCTCAATAAATCAGATATATCTGCTATTCTTTCAGAATTTTATAGGAACGGAAACAGCATAATAGCCTGTTCGAGCGATGATGAAGTGCGCAATCCAATCCTCTTCCCCGCCATGTTTTTCAATGAACTAAAAGAACTGAACGATGACAAGGGGGCGAGGCAGATAGCCCTGAGGCATCCTGACGTACTGCTGAAACTTCCAACTGGCGCCTCTCATCTCATTGACGTTGATACTGTGGAAGACCTGAAAAGGGTTGAGAAGCTGCTCGGGAATTAGGCGAAAATTATTGAATCAATTCCTCAGGTGTGACGGGCGTCTTCCGCAACCTCTTCCCGCTCGCCTTTTCGATTGCCCTGATGAGGGCAGTTGGTACGCCTATGGTAGGTGATTCTCCTAAGCCCTTTGCTCCATGTGGAAGGGACGACCGATGTTCAGCTATCTTAACGGTGAAATTTGGAAGGTCCTCTGCCAGGGGTACCCCAGCGTCTGAAATGCTTGATGTTATGAGTTGACCGTCCTCGTTGTAGTACAACCCCTCGTGAAGTGTCTGGCCAATCCCTTGCGCCATTCCTCCCTGGATCTGTCCTATGACCATGTCCCTGTTCAGTGCACGGCCAACGTCGTAATATGCCGCACACTTCTTGATCTTTACGTTTCCCAGCTTCCCAATCTCGACCGTTGCTAGATTGGCGCCAAACGAGTTAAGAGACATCTTCTGTTCTTCATAAACAAACTCGTCATAACTTCCAGATAACAAGAGCTCTGGAGAATAATTTCCGTTTTCCTCCTCCACCTTCTTCTTTATCTTCCTGCACGCTGCAACTATTGCTGCACCAGCGGCTATTGCAGACCTGCTTCCCCAGGAACCAACACCGTCCAATGTCATCCCTGTATCTCCCCTGAAGAGGGTCACGATGTTTTCTGGAACGCCAAGCTCCTCATTTACTAGCTTTCTGGCGAAATTCTCATGCCCCTGTCCGTGGCTGTTTCCACCGAGCCATACCTTTACCATTCCATCCTTCACTATGATCCTTGCGCTTTCCCCTGGGTACACAGCTGGTACAAGAACAAAAAATGAGAGACCAACCCCATTTGTTAGCTTTACCTCCCTCCTGTATTCAAGTTCCCTTACTGCGCTCTCGAAAAATGGCTTGGCTGGCTCAATCTTCATGCCAAGGGGCGATGTGAACGCTTTGTCGCTCATGTTGGCCAACCTAACGTCAACAGGGTCCATTTTCAGCTCATCGGCCAGGAGGTCGACCATCCTCTCGATGAAGAAGGAAGCCTCGGGTCTCCCTGCCCCCCTGTATGGTCCCTGAGGCACCTTGTTTGTCAGTACGGACCTTCCAATGACGTACCCGTTCTCAATGGAATACGGTCCTGTCATCATCATTGCTATGAATCCTGCGGAGAAAGAGGCAATTCCGGTACCATACGCACCTGCATCCACCAGTACATCGCCCTTCAGGCCCGTGATTCTTCCATCCCTCTCTGCAAAAATCTTCACTTTCCCCCTTACCCCCCTCCCCGGGTTGGTTGACGATAAATGTTCCCTTCTAGTCTCTATCCATTTGACTGGCCTCCCGTATTTCATGGACGCATAAGATGCCATCACGTATTCGGGATATAGACCACCCTTAGACCCGAATGCCCCTCCCGTATCAGTCTGCATTACCCTTATAGCATCTGGCCTGAGATCCAGGGATTCCACCAGACCGTCCTTGATGCTGTGGACAGACTGCGTTGATACCCAGACATTCAGCATCCCATCAGAATAACTTGCTACAATTCCCCTGGGTTCAATTGGATTCGTTGCCACCCTCTCATTCTCAAGCGTATCCTCCAAGACGATTGGCGAATCGGGATCTTTGAAATCTGAACCCCTGCTGCTCTGGACTAGTATATTGCTCTTCATCCCACTGTGAATCGGAGGGAACTTGAGAGCATCGTCCATAGTCACCACTGGTTTCATCGGCTCATAGTCCACTTCTACAGTCTCAAGCAGGTCCGTTGCCTTGTACCTGTCGTCCCCGAAAACCGCAGCAACGGGTTCGCCGACATAATTTACATACCCAGTAGCAAAAACGGGCTGTATTGAAACACTCTGGCTCGGGTCTGCCCCTTCGCCAACAGAAGCCATCTTTGCCTTTAACTCACTGCCATTGAGGCCTCCCTTGATGCTCAATATACGGGCTCTTGCGTATGGACTTCTCAATACTGACATAAATAGGGTGCCAGGCAAGTTCAAATCATCGACAAAGTGACCCTTGCCCTTGACGAATACTGATGAATCGTACGCAAGGTCACCCTCTTTCCAGTTTAGAACTGTCATATCTACCTCACCCTGATCTCCTGCTCCCCTTTTTGCTCTTCCTTCAGCAGTTGTGCCCCGTACTTTACAGACTCCACTATGCTCTGGTATCCAGTACACCTGCAGAGGTTACCTGATATAGCCTTTCTAATCTCTTCCTCAGTTGGATTCTTGTTCTTGCTGAGGAGCCAGAATGATGTGAGGATCATTCCGGATGTGCAGTACCCGCATTGAAGTCCATGCTTCTGAATGAACGCTCTTTGCAGGGGGTGCATCTCATCGCCACTCGAAATGCCTTCAATGGTAGTGACTTCCCTGCCATCTGCCTGTACTGCAAGCATCGTGCAGGACTTTACCGCCTTGCCGTCCAGTAGTACCGTACAGGCGCCACAGTTTGATGTGTCGCATCCAACGTGCGTACCTGTCAGTCCCATGTCTTCCCTTAGGAAGTGAACAAGCAATTTTCTTGGTTCAACCTCCGCATCTATCTCCTTTCCATTTATTGTCAATTTTATTTTACTCATACTCATCTATCTCACCATTGCCCTCTCGTAAGATGTGTTGATTGCCTCAACTGCAATTTTATTGAGCACCTTCTTCTTGTAATCTGCTGATCCGTAAAAATCAGATGTTGGATCTGATTCGGAGACTATTATATTGGCCGCCTCACTTGCAACTGAATCATTGATCCTCTTCCCTTCCAAGAACCTCTCACCCTTCTCTGCTCTCAGAGGTCTTGGGCCAACGGAAGTGAGGCCAATGCCAGCCCTCCTTACCTTTTCTTCCTTGTCTATACTAAGGTGGACTGCTATGGCCGCAACCGAAAAGTCACCGGCATTTTTCTTCTGCTTGATGTAACAGCCTCCAGAACTGCCATCAAACACCGGTACCATGATTTTGCTCAATATCTCCCCCTCCTGCAAGAGGGTAGTGAAAGAATCTGTGATGAATGAGCTAGCTTCAACAACCCTCTTACCTTGCTTCCCCGTTATTTCGAGTTTTCCATCGAGGGCCATTATGACTGCTGGCATGTCGTTCGACGGATCACCGTGGGAGATGTTGCCACCTATAGTTCCCCTGTTCCTAACAAGTGGGTCTGCTATTTGTGCAGCAGCTTCCCGCAAAATCCTGTACCTCTCCTTGATGAGTTCGCTGTCTTCTATCTCGCTTAATGTAGTAAGGGCACCTATCTCTAGGAACTTCCCCTTCTCTTCTATATAATCAAGACCTTGGATCCTCGATATGTCTATTACATATGGGAATGAAGCCATCCTAAGTTTCAGGAGCGGAATCAGGCTCTGCCCCCCTGCCATTATCTTTGCGTCTTCACCAAATTTCGTCAGGAGGTCTATGGCTTCTTCCATTCTCTTCGGAGCAAAATATTCGAACGACGATGGATGCACGCCTGTTTAGCTAAATATTGTATATAAGAATTAAGAGACAATGGCATTGAATTATCTGAAGGGACTCATATTACTCGTCCACTCATGCCTTCCATATACTCATAATGCCTCCCTATCCTTATCTGGTTTCTTTCATGTCAGATTGCAACTCAAAATGAAACTGGACTACTTGGATGGCTCCTGAACATGATGGAACGAGCTGAATGAAGAAATATCCGGGTTCAAGATACATTTCTAAGAATGGTTCTGCCAAAGAACAATGCATTTCAGATTGCATTGACTGCAAAACCTATCAGGAATCCGAGAATTATTCCCAGATAGACAAGCGAGCCCGACTTTGATGAATCTGCCTGCTTGAACAAGTTTCTAAGCATCGGTATTATCACATAAATGATTGCTCCGATAGCCAGGCCGTCAAACATGATGTTGAGGTAGGGATTCACGTAGTAATAACCGATGAGACTGCCGGCAATTGTCGGGAATCCGCCGATGAAATACAGTCCTGCCAGGTACATTACTCTCGGTCTTTCGAATCCTATGAAAGGCGACACTATGGGGAAACCTTCAGTGAAGTTCTGGAGCACGAAACCTACGAGTATCACCAGGAATAGACCGGTCAGTCCTACAACGTACGCGGACCCAAAGACAAGCCCCTCGGTCAGGTTCTGGAGGCCCATGCCAATTGCTACAATTAGTGCTACCCTCCTCGGTATGAAGTGATCCCTATGCCCATACTTCATCCTCGGATTTTCAATGAAATACAGGATACTGAAGAGGCTTCCGACAGACAATATGAAAATTATCGTTGACAAAGGGTCAGCAATGTATGACCCATTGGAATATATCTGAGAAGAGACATCGGAAAATATATCGCCTGCAAGGAACACGAGGATTCCGACAGCAAACGAAACGAGGAGAACAGATGTCTTAGCATCAATCTTGTTCCTCATTATAATAGGGAAGGAAAGGTAGATTGAAAACCCCATGACGAGTGCCAATCCTAACATATCGTAGAACGACCCGCTGACCAATCTATATTCCCCTCTTTCCTGCAGCTTCGACTGAAAGGTCTTTGAACATAATTAGGTTACCCTAATTTCTCTAAGCTTCATAAAATATAATCTTTATCTCGCAAAATCATTGACAATAAGGGTCAAATCCTGAACTACAAGGAAACTAATTACTACTCCTTTGTAATGCAAGTCCGATAGAGATGACAAGAGAAATCCATTCCCCAAGAGGAAGTAAACTGAACACTAAAGGATGGGGTCAGGAAGCCGCTCTAAGGCTTCTAATGAATAACCTGGACCCTATGGTTGCAAAGGATCCGGAGAATCTTATTGTTTACGGTGGAAAGGGAAAGGCTGCTAGGAACTGGGATGCATTTGATAAGATTGTTGAATCCCTAAAATCGCTCGAAAACGATGAAACACTGCTTATTCAATCGGGTAAACCCGTTGGAATTTTCAAGACAACTGAGGATTCGCCCAGAGTCCTCATAGTAAATGCTCAGATTGTACCTAGGTGGGCAACTGACGACATTTTCTGGGACCTTGAGGCTAAGGGGCTGACTATGTATGGGCAAATGACAGCTGGATCATGGGTCTATATTGGAACCCAAGGCATACTTCAGGGTACATATGAAACACTATCAGCGCTTGCCAAGAAGGAGTACGGTACGTACTCCCTGAAAGGGAGGTGGGTGCTGTCATCAGGTCTGGGAGAGATGGGTGGCGCCCAACCGCTTGCCATAAAGATGAATGAAGGCGTCGCTCTGGTAGTTGAGGTCGATAAAGAGAAGATCGACAGACGCCTCAGGGACAAGTATCTTGACGAGTGGACAGACTCCTTAGACCGCGCCCTTGACATGAAAGATGATGCCATCAAGTCTGGAAAGGCAGTCTCAATAGGACTTCTGGGTAACGCTGCGACGGTTTATGACGAACTTGTAAGAAAAAAGATTGTTCCAGATGTAGTCACGGATCAGACGGCTGCGCACGACCTCAATTTAGGGTATATACCTGAAGGGTTCGATGTCA
>JAJYRY010000044.1 GCA_021793855.1 Thermoplasmata archaeon | reverse complement strand
TCCCTATGCTAGGGAAGAGGCCGGCCATGCTGTCCCAGTAGTTGAATTTGAGAGCCTTAAACAGAAGTGTTAGGAATATGAGTGAGACGGTTCCGAACACTAGCGCTGAGTAGAATACCCCGAATACGGCATGTAGATTTGTTATTATCATTTTGGATTCGCCGAAGAATATAACGAATATTATCATGAACATACCAAGCATTGTAATTGTTGGAAATATAGGTGAAATTGACTTGAATTTTACTTTTCCCAGCCGCCTGACGAGTAATTCGTGGGTTGGTATTCCAACCAAAAGTGGCACAATTATGATTTCAATGATCGTGATTACTAGCAGCATCACAGATACTTGGACATGGTATGCAGCGCCGTAAAGGCCGGCAAATATGGGTATTATGGGAATTGCGATCAGGAAAGTTATGGTAACCATTGCTGTAGATGCTTCTATGTTCCCTCTCATCAACCCTACGTATCCAACGCTCATGGATGAGCACGGTACGAGCCATGCCAGGAACAGTCCCAATCTAACGAGAGGGCTACTGACAAATGCGTCGCCCAGTAGAATTGCCATTATTGGACCCCACCCGAAATTCATCAGAAGAACAATCACCAGAAGTTTCCAGTTCTTCAGGGCGGTTCCAAGTCCCCGGAAATTCATCATAACCATCATTGGGAAAATCATTATTAATATTGCAACAAGTTGCAGATTCTTGATCAAGTCTTTGTTTAGTGCTACCCACCTGAAGTCGAAATAACCGGCAAGTAGACCTATTATTATTGCGATCACTACATAAACGGCCAGGAATCGATCAAGATGATCCCGGATTTTCATAAGCTTATTAGTGTTTGACACAACCAGATGAAAGTCATATGATACTTAATCATAGCAAGCAAAAATTGTAACAAAAATTGCCAGCTTCACAAATATTTGCGGAAGAAAGTAAACTACGCTCATAAATCCCCCTAAATAATAGTCACAAACTATCTAGATAATGAGGCCACCAATGGGATAACGGTCTTTTTAACAGACTTAATTTACTTTAATATACCTTCAGTCTAAAATTGGATCATTTCCGGATAGACAGCCCCAGAAGCAAAGACACTATATCTGAAAGAGCCCCTCTGGTACATTTGCATTAAATCCTTTAGTCTGAGAGCCTCGTATTCCTCAACTATCAGGACCATCTCATCTACTTGAGCAGCGCGTTTCACAAGTCAGAAAAGTCTGTGCTTTTAATTTTCAACAATGAAAGATTGGTGCATATTCGGTCTAATTGGGGCAAAACCAGAAAAATGGGGAGCCCATAAGATGTAATTATCTAAATTTAGAATGGTTACCAAAAATTATTGAATGAAAAAAATGAGACCCAACATGAGGACCGTAGACAATTTAGGCTGGAAAATTTATGTTCGGTCTCTAGGATAGACAGTGGATTCCCTTCAGAAGACCTTGCTGACTTCTGTGATGGTGTGGGTTGTAGGAGGATTCACTTTTCCCAGGAGGTCGGAAAGAGCTGATGCGCTTGGGGCTACCCAGTTGCATATTGCCTTATTCTTTCCGTTGAGTAGTTGCACTCCCTTTAGTGCGAATCCTTGAGGAAGCGTACCTTTCTTCTGCATCTCAATTATTCCTCCGACCACATTCATCACTTTTTCGCTGTCTTCTTTCTTCCACTCATGTTCTATTATTAGTTCTGCCATTTTTATCAAAAGGTTATCGAAGTAACAGTAATATAGTTGATACCGTTCCTGACCGGTACATGGAAGAAATAGAATTAGAGTTGAAGAACGCAACGCCCTTCACTCTCTTGTCTCAGGAGTTCCCTGATCTGACAATCTTCAGGTGGTGCAGTTCTGTAGTTGATTATGTAGAGATGTATGAGCCCAAGGAACGTGTTCAGAAGGCAGCGAGGAGCTTGAAAATTACAACGCAGAAAATCCACAGTTACGTAGTGACCGAAGATTCTTCTGAAAATCATTCATCAACTGCAATATCCTGTAGATGTAATGTTGTCAATTCCACCATAAGGCTTGCCGAATCGATGAATCTTCTCTGGGAGGCTCCTGCTATATACAAGGATGGAAGGGAGAGGCTTAGACTTATATCATTTTCTGATTCAGAATTGGAAAAATTCTTCAAAAGGGCGTCAGCAAATGGAGAGGTTCATATCGTTAGGAAAAAGAAGATTGAACCGGAATCCCTTAGGGACGTTTACCGGATTTCCCTTAAGGAACTGCTAGGTACTCTTTCACTCAAACAGGCAAAATATTTGAGGGAAGCAATTGGAAGTGGGATGTTTTCTTCACCAAAGAAAGTCAAGATCGAAGAACTAGCTAAGAAACACGGGCTGACCAAGTCAACAATGCAGGAACATGTTAACAAGGCAAAGAACAAGTTGATTCAGTCTATTGAGCCTTACCTTACTCTATACATTCATTCCAAGGTAGAATAAGGGAGAAAGTAGAAGTTAAGAAGTAATGTGCATCCTTTTTTAACTCGTGGGCTCCTTGCTATGAGAATCCATTGCTGCTTTTGCAAATCCATTCTAAAATTGACCATAGCATTTTCTATTCATGATAAAGGGCAAAAATTTCTGTATCCAAGATTTAAGTAACATCCCCAACTCCTTCCTTTTAATTAATCTCCCAATCCTCTGTCTAGATGTGTTCAGATAAGATTTAAAGTCTTATCAGTATCTGTAACCTCAGAGAGATAATATGAAAATCATACATTGAGGGAAAGTTTTCCACTTAAAGTATTACCCCGAAACCCTTGTACGTTTGCAGCACTGGGAATATGTCATAGAATTCAATGATTTTTATGTCTTTGAAAAGTTCCTGTATGTAAGATTTCAGTAGTGCAAAGTTTGAGTGATAAACCTCCACATCTAGATCGTATTTGTACAGGTACCTGTTAACCTCATAGACACGATCCTCCTTTAGAAGAGACTTCACAAAGCTATCTATCTCGCTCTGGGAAGTGTTAACTAGGAACTTTATCATGATGTCAGCATACACCAGATTCAAATTCTGTAAAATTGGTATTCCCAGTATCTTAATTTTTTCAGATTTGATGAGTTTCAATTTCCTAAGCCTCACGCTTGTCTTGCTAAGACCGACTTCTTTGGCGATTTCAGTGTCCGTGATTCGCCCATCCATGCTTAGAAGCTCTACAATCCTAAGATCAATCTTATCAAGAGAATCCGCATAAAGATTAATCGACATTTTGCTTCAAAAATACGTCATAGCATATAAAATGATATACAATAAGAAGGACAATTTCTTTATTTTATATATATAGTGGTTTCTCAAGTTTCGAAAAGCATAAATAATGCTGGAAGTTAGAAAGGATTAAACACTTGTTTCATAGATGTTGAGTTCATTTACTTCTTGTGACAAACGAGAACGGGTGCCTGACCAGCCATTCCTTTTAGTTAGTTCGTTAAAGACCTGCTGAAACGTATCTATTTCTTGCTTAGCAGTGCAATTTGCTTTTCTTCAAGTTTCCAGCCTAAAGACCCCATAATTTCTTTCATGTGTTCAAGTCTTTCAGTCTTTGGTATGGGAATGACTTCTTTGTGGCTTAGAAGGAAATTTAGCGAGACCTGAATGGCAGTCTTTCCGCTTCCACTCACAACTTGCCTGAATACAGAATCTCTTGAAGCCTCACCTTTGCTAATGGGTGTATAAGCTATAACAGAAAGTCCTTTTTCCCTGCAGTAAGGAAGAACATCATTTTCTATTCCCCTTTCACCGAGATTGTATTTTACCTGGTTGCACACGATCTCCGTGGATGTAGTGGAATGCCTTGCCTCTTCTAACTGCTGAACGGAGAAATTACTAACACCTATAAACCTCGACAACCCTTCCTTCTGGACAGCCTCTATATTCTTCACTTGTTCCTTAATACTCATAGTTCTGTGTGGCCAGTGTATCAGGATGAGGTCCACATAACTTGTTCCAAGCCTCGTCAATGATCCCTTAGCAGCTTTGATTGTGCTATCCTTTGACACTATATTTTTTGGCCACACTTTTGTGATTATGAAAAGTTTCTCCCTCCCAAATCTTTTGATTATTCTGCCTACAAAATCTTCTGTGTTGTAGATTTCTGCAGTATCTATCAGGTCAATGCCTCTCTCTATTGCATATGCAAATGCTTCCTCTCCCTTCTTGTAGTCCGTTATTCCATAAGTTCCAAGTCCAATTTCAGATACCTTCTCACCCGTATTTCCAATGAATTTATATTCTATTTTCGGGAAATCGCTATCCATGGTAATTACATTATTACTTCAATTAATTAGTTTGGTTTGGTCAAGAGCAACAATTCTTAATGAATGAGAAGAGATGCCAGATTGCGTGAATTTTCCAAAGATATTGGGTGAAGCTTAACTATAATGCTAAAATATGCTGTTTATGAAAGATGAAGGAAATATAGTAATTGCCGGTTTTGGAGGAAGTCTTAGAAAAGGCTCATTCAGCAGGAAAGTAATGGAGAGAGCTGCGACCTTGATGCCCGTGGGCTCAAAGTTGGTTATGGCAGACATTTCGAAAATTCCAGTATTCAATGCAGACTTTGCAAAGGAACCTGATGAGTCTGTGGTAAAGTTCAAGAAATTGATTGAGGAATCGGACGGTTTTCTCATAGTTACGCCAGAATACAATTATTCTGTCCCTGGATTTTTGAAGAATGCAATAGACTGGGCATCTGTACCAAACAACGTATTTGCAAAGAAAATTGGGGCCATCATGAGTTCATCCACCGGAATGATGGGTGGTTCTAGAGCGCAGTACCACCTTAGGCAATCATTTGTCTTCCTTGATTCAAGAATCATAAACAGGCCTGAGGTTATCATAAATTCTGTGGATAAGAAGATCAATGAGAAGGGAGAATTTCAGGACGAGAATTCTGAGAAGTTTATGATCGAGCTATTGAAGAACCTCGTTAGCGAAGTAAGGGAACAAAGGACACGCTAGGTCAAAGAAAAACAGCTACGGTAAGGGAATAGAGGGAAAATAATACATTATCGCAAGAAAGACTGCCAGGAATGCAACTGAGAAGTAGATGTGGAGCGACGTGAAACTGGCAGTGAGCATATCAAGCAGATTCCTCTTCATATTCTTTCCGTTTCTAGCAATCCTGGTCAACCTCACTGCCCATGGGATAGTCAGAAGAGCGCCCAGAATGGGGAACAATCTAGGCTCAATAAGAACAGCTGCTATAAACAGAGGGTAAGATGCCCATATTAGGAACACGTAATAGATCAGCGATCCTTTATCCCCCAGATATAGTGCGACGGTCTTGACCCCGGCTTCCTTATCGTCCTTCATGTCTCTCCAGTTATTGCCATGCAGGATTGCAACTATTATCATACCAAGTGAGAAGGAAATGAGTAGCTGGGGGACGCCAACGTGACCGCCTTGCAGCACTAGAGAACCCAGAAAGATGCCTGGGCCGAAAGCTAGGAAAACAGCAAGATCGCCTAGCGCAATTCTCTTCCATCCAAACTTTGGCAGGCCGTAAATGACACCGGCTAACAATCCTATTATGACATAAGGTATAATGACTGGTCTTAAAATTATGAGATAGATACCAAGCGCCAGACCCACCACAAACACAAGCGTTGTAAAAAAGAGGAATTTACTGGTAGGAATGAGCCTATCTATCAGGACCCTGGCACCTGCCGATCCCATTCCTTCAGGTTTGTCTGTTTTCAATGCAAAATCAAAGTAATCGCTGTATGCATTGAAAGCTCCATGCACCAGTATCAAAGCTATGACAGAAAGCAGCAATAGGTACAAATTAGTTCTGACTGAAAAGCTGACCTGGAAAGCAATCAGAGCCCCAAAAATCAGCGATGTAACGCTCTGCTGAAATGACCACGGACGGAGAGCCCTCCAGTAGCGAAACGTCTTCTTCTCTGTCATTTCCTCCGGGCGGAACTTATTGTCTGTCTTTCTTGGCTGAGCACGGAAATCGCTGAACCTCACGTTATCTGGCTCTAGCTTGGCTATCAAAACGTGACCAGATTTAACAAAGAGGGTATCCTCAGGAACCTTGTATAACAGCGTTCCCCTCTCCTTGTGGAACTCCTTTGGTTCTCCCAGGATTGTAACCTTTCCAACTCCCTGGATGAATAGATCTGGTGTATCAAAATCAATTGTAAATACCACCGAATTGTTCTTTAGGATATTCTTTAATGTTAGACTTCCCTTTTCTACGAGGAAAATGAGGCCACCTTCAAGTGCATAGAATACCTTTGCCGACCAGAGGCTTTCCCCCGTGGTAGAAATGACCATGGTTCTGCCTTTCCTAAGCAGGCTTAGAACCTCGTTTTCCATCGATCCAATAAGGTCTAATTCGTATAAATAGGTTAACGCTTCACTTTGCCTTTTTCAAGATAGATAGTTCTACTTTAGTTCTTCCCTGAAAATCCTGTCGTAAATGTTCTCCTCCCCTTCTTTCTGTGTGCTTAGTATGTTCTTTATCTTCATGTCGTTGATGTGCCAGTAATGGATCCTCCAAGTTTTGCCTTTCATAAGTGTGATATCCTCGCTACTGGTGGACAGGATTCCCGTTTCTTCGAGAGTGTAGAAAACATCCCGGTCTTGCTGTGAAAGTATGTTATCGACTAAGGTATCCTCAAACCCGAAGAAGCTGAGTACGTAATCCGCAAGTTCCTCTATTTCCTTCTGATTCATTCCGGACGGTTTGAATATAACGTTTAGGGCAGTAACTAGCTCCTCCCTTTTGATCACCGTCATCTCGATTTCATGGTTTAAATGGACAACATATTTATAATTTCGTTAAACAGGTTTATACACTTTTACCCTAATCCGAAGTATATTCTAAAGAAACTGCTTCAACTCCTCTCTTTCAATTCTCTCTTGAGCTCCTCTATGATAGAGACGTTCCTGGGATCAACATTCCTTTTTTTTGCAAGGAAATATGAGATGTAATCTCCTTTGTGAATAAGGGTGAAGATGTTAGAGAAAATGGTATTTCCGTCTCCCTCTACATTTGCCATTTTAATCTTGCAGAGCTTTGAAGTGATCCTGATCCTGTCCGCTATCTCCCTTTCGATTTGTTTATGAGTAAGCACGAAGAAGTAGAACTCCTCTTTCCTGTATGTGTTCTCTAGGGCCATCGTATCGTTGTGATTCAATTCAGGAAATGACGCAGAATAGGCCAGTACCTTGGCATTTTCATTAAATTGCGTCTTCCACCTGTAGGCAACTCCTTCTAATTTTGGAGTACCAAATATTACAGGTATCTTGTTCGACGAAAATATTTCATCTGCAAATTCTTGCCAAGTCCCAATATTCCTATCTATTTTCGCCAGGTGCTCCTTCGCGATGTCAACTTCAGAGTCGTCGAACAGATCAAACGCTCGTAGGAGGGGAATGGTAAGATATCCAACTGCAGATCTGGGTTGGTAGCCCTTAGGTATGATTACAGTGGAGTTTAAAATTTCAGCCAGCTTACCTCCAGATGTGATTCCTCTTATCACCGCCCCCCTCTCCTTTGCTCTCTTTACTGCATGGAGTGTTTCCTCCGTGTTACCCG
>JAJYRY010000043.1 GCA_021793855.1 Thermoplasmata archaeon | reverse complement strand
GAGATCAGTATCTCAGATGAGGCTAATTAGAAACATAGGAAAAGTGGCGGATGTGGAATTTCAAAAAATCTTGGACGCCATAAAGATAGTTTTTGGAATTTATTGATTCGCCCGATATTAAAGTGACATCCTACCATGACTAAAGCCTTAAGTTTCCTGCCTCTGCGACCAGAGTTGCCCTATCAGATAGTGCCCCGTTCTCCACATCCGTAACCTCGGGAGTGCCCCTCTCCACTTTTATTATGCGCAGTCTGCAGACGTTGATGGCTGCATTCAAGTCACGATCCATAAAGATATGTAAGCCCAGATAGTTATTTCCCTCAGCTTATGGTGACTCATAGGAGGGAAATGGTTTCCTGCTGGATGTCAGGAGATAGGTTAATTCGCTAATCACCAATGAGGCAGCCACAGATAGTGCAAATGACTCCCATATTGTAAGTTTAAAAATGGTAACATAGAGCAGGACGAAAAAGGCAAAGTACGCGATTGTTCCCCTTATCGTTCCTTGAATGAAGCTTCTTGCTGCGAGAAATCCACCTTTTCGATGGTTGAATACTGCAAAAGTTGAGATGAAGACAGGGGAATTAGACACTATTCCACTGAGGACAGAGCCCACATCATTAGCGTACGTAGTTATGAGCAACACTATCAAAGTCGCTGTAACCACACGGTATGCTGTATCGCCCTTGAATTTTGATGCGTTTATTTCAGGATTTGTATCCGTTCTAAGGAATAGGGAAGCCACCAGGAAACCTGTGGCTATCAGGGAATCAACGACAAATGAAAGTGAAATCTTTTCAAATATACTCGCAGTTAAGGAGAAAAGCAGCAATGAAGCAGCCAGTGTTAATTTCCAACTCATCATTCTGGCTAAAACGAAGTAAGACACGCAGAAAACGATGCTAGACGTCACTGACAAAATAACTCCAGTGAGAACGTTCCATGTAAAGAGTAGTCCGTACTCCATATAGAGGATCAAAACTACGGGGGCAGTAGTGAGAGGCAAACCAACAAGCATTCCACTGACTTTCTGCCCATATCTTTCTTCGGCCTTGCTGACAAGGAATATGAGAATTGGGGTTATTGAAATTTTCAGGAAATCTGTCAAGCCTATTTCCATGCAGCTTTCAGTGTCAATGAGCTAATCCTCTTTTAGCCGTCAATTGACGGCATTATGTTTAATTCTCTAAACGGGATGTATTTTGGATGGAAGAGCTGGTTATCGACATAGATCATAAAGGTTGCTCATTCAATGAACTTTCAAAGGAATTCCCGGAGTTGAAGATGTGGCACTGGTGCAGTCGTCGCGTAGATGTGTTTGAGATCCATGGGAGAGACCTGAAAGCCGGTATGGACAGAATTTGTGAAATGGCAAAATCTGTCGGTGGGAATTGTAATACTGCACTGGACAAGGATGGGGGCAGGGTCATCCTTTCGGAAGACTCGTTATGCCCTTGTAATCGCCTTCTTTTGCAGAGGCCGGTTAAGTCATTAACCTCCATCATTGAAGAATTTTACTGCATGCCTCTTGAGCCAATCGCTTACTTCAACGGACTTGAAAGAAGAAGATTAATTTCGTTTGATGAGCAAAGGCTTCAAGAACTAGTGGCAAGGCTTGAGGAGATTGGGGAAGTCAAGATCGTGAAAAAGAAGAAGATAGGGAATCGGAATGTTAGGGACTTTTTCACAATTTCACTTGGCGATCTTTTTGCAGAGCTCAGTGTCAAGCAGTATGCTGCGCTTTCTGATGCTTTGAGGAGCGGTTATTTTCAGGTACCAAGGAAAATAAGCGTCGGCGAAATCTCAAGAAGAAAGTCGGTTCCTAGAACAACTTTTGAGGAGCATCTTCACAAAGCACAGGGAAAAGTCATGCGCGCACTCGAGCCATATCTCATACTTTACTCAAAGCTGGTCGATTACTCAGAGGACGACAAGGACGTGGATAGATGATTGCCTCAGTTTCCTCCTCCCAATACTAAGTAGGTTGGAAAAAGGAAAGTCGGTAAAGACGATGTGACCAACTGAGAGGTGGGAATTCGGGTTGCAATGATCCTATATATGTTTACCTGGTTTACGGATAGATTGTTGTTCTCTTTTAGGCTCGTATTAAAAGAAAATAAAGCACAATTCATATATTGTTGGATAATTCCGCATTACCTTGCGGAGGTTGTCGAGCTAGGTTAAAGGCGATGGATTTAGGGTCCATTCCCGTAGGGGTCCGTGGGTTCGAATCCCATCCTCCGCATTTTAATCATTTATTTAACACGATATTAACCCTAAAGGGACGTTATATCATCCCTTTCAACTCAACCAAAGTGGCTTGAACTCAATTACATCTCATTATTCGATGCAAGAATGGTAGGCATCTCGCGCTTTGGCTGTTTTATGGCAGCACTGCAACTCCTTGAATAACGTTTATAAGTCTAAGGCAATGGACTGCGTGATGTTCACCCCCATTAGGAATAACGTTTTCAGGTGGGAGACACCATGGCCGGAAGGCAACGTGATGCTTGTAGGTCACCAGATTTTGAAGGATACGGCTTGCATACTGATTGATCCACCTCACGTTCCCGGATTGATAGAGGCACTGAGGAGAATCGGTGGGCAGGTTGCAATCATCCTAACCACGCAGAATCATACAAGGGGAAGTAAATACATTGCATTTGAAACGGGGGCTAAAATCTATGTGCCAGAACAGAACGCTGAAGCCATAGAGCCCGGGGAACTCGTCGCTGTTAAGGTGCTTAGTGAATTTGAGAAATACAGCGCAGGCAAAGTGCTTGGAATGAAAATATTCAAGGATTTTGAGGATTTCGCGCTCCTCACCGAAGAAAAAGATCTTATTGTATCGGACAACGCCAGAGGCACTGTAGATGGAAAGTTGGCGCTCTGGCCTGAGTGCAATCCACACGACCCGCCGTATCCTCCCAACGAAAAAGTGCACAGAGAATTCAAGAAACTTATCCAGGAAACAGGCGCTGTGTCCCTCCTTGCCGGTCACGGGTACGACATTGTCGGGAACCTCCAGGAGCTCGAAAAAAGCTTGTGAACACTTCTGGGCACACTGTCTGGCATGGAGCTTGGATAGAGCCAGAGTTTCGAGAAACGGGTCTGGATCCTAAACTATGGCGGAAATAAGCCGTTAACTTTGCAAGTGATTTGGAAACACCTGATTTTCGCCGAGATGTGCATTACAGAAAGAATTCAGAAATAACGAGCAAACCTAGAAGGAAATCTAATTTCTAGGAACATCTAGGATTCTCTACTGAACTAAAGGTATGTTTTCTCGCCTTAGCGACCCGATGGTCCCCCATCAGCATCGTCCCGGTTGGAAATAGCTCTTGTTGTATTGGTGGAGCTATAAAGATACCAAATTTTTTGAATCAACAACCCCTCACACACTGAAATGAAGTTTAATGGAATGTTGAATCATGTTGAAATCAATGTATCAAATCTTATAGATTCAAGGAAATTTTGGTCGCCCTTCCTTATTAAATTAGGTTACGAGCTTTACCAGGAATGGGGCGGAGGTTTCAGTTACATGAAGGAAGGCACATACATTGTCTTCGTACAAACTCATGAACAGTATCTTAAATTGAAATACCATAGATCAGGCACAGGCCTTAACCACTTGGCCTTTCTAGTTGATAACAGAGAGGAAGTGGACGGTTTTCGTGATTTGATCAAAAATTACGGGCTAAATGAACTTTATTCTGACAGATACCCTCATGCTGGAGGGAACGACAATTATGCACTATTTTTTGAAGATCCTGACAGGATTAAAATTGAAGTAACCTGCGAAGTCTAATTGAATGGATTTGGGGAGCAGCAAATGAATTTGGAAAGTACATTATGCGATCAAAGAATAATCAAATGCCCACCTGTCCACTGAATACCTGGCTCCAGTCACATCTTCCAGTCTTACAAATGTTGATCATATAATTGTCATTATCACGCCACTCTCAGAGGCAATCTTGCCCTGCCTGGAATCCGAAGTCACCAACTCAAAGTTTTCAGCCAAAGCAGCTGCAATGAAAAGAGAATCATAGATCGTGATATGATGGCTGACTGCAATTTCAAAAGCTCTCTTTATGTCTTTCTTCTGGCCATAGAATTTAGCTATACGCTGAAACTCAAGCAAAATTTCCAAGGCGCTATCCATTTCAAATTCTTTTTTGTTCACTTTCTTCCATAGGGCACTGCCGAGTTCTTTTATTGATAACTCAATCGTGACCGGTAGGCTAAGAAATGGCCTTATTTTTCCCCAGCCCGGCTCTGCACTGAAGTACTTTACTATAGTTGAGGAATCAATGATTTTCATCCCTGTCCTCACGTATTGATTTCACTGCAAATCCTGCAGGCGATGGAATAGAGTGATCACGGACGATAGATTCCAATCTATCAAGGGTAGTCTTCACATTCTTCTCCCAGGCCAGGTTCTCCAGATAATTCCTTGTTTCCTCAGACGCGTCTATTCCCAGACGCTTCAACATGGCTTAAGTTCCCTTTCTCAGGCGAACGCTCATGATTTCACTATCCAATAGAATGACACTCATTGATTATTTCATATAATATCATAAACATTTATGTAAATTATGTTGTAATTAGCATTAATTCCACTTGATCATGAAAGAGATTCCGATGCAATCATGCATTTCATAAAATTTGACCTCTGTCTGAGTAGGTGCACCAATCGAAAGTGGCAAGCATAATTTGTATACGGCCAGAAGCGTAAATCGTAAGCTACATATTGCCAAACTGAGTTAGTGGCTTGTGCTTCCCGGCAAAATCAAAGAAACCCTGATCAAGGTTACACGCCTTTTGCAAGATGATGTTTCTTGGGCAGTTGACGGGAGCTGTGCCCTGGCATTGCAGGGCATCAGTGTAACTCCACACGATATTGACATACTCTCTGACGCTCATAACGCATACAGGATAGAAAGTATGCTACGAGAATTCTTGGTACGTGAAGTGCGTTATGGGGAAACTAATCAATGGCGCTCCCACTTCGGGGTCTTTTCAATAGATTCAGTAAAGGTGGAAGTCATGGGCGACCTTCAGTCTTTCAGGGATGGGAAATGGACTCAAATTCAGAACCCGACCTCGGTAAGTATTGTGAGCCTCGAACTTGATGATGTCCGTGTGCCGGTGGTTTCTCTATCTTCATTGGAATCCTCAGGATATCTTCAAAGGCGACTGAAAAGAGAACAAGAGTGAAAGATGAATTGTTGAGCTATAAGCATCGGATTAGGTGGTGCCAAATCAAGATGTATGAATTATGGAGAGTACCATCATAATTACAATGTGCCTGATTTTCTTCTACAACTCATCGTAAACATTCTTTCTGTTTCCCACATCAACCACAAGGATCACAAGATTCTCTCTTTCTATACTCATGATTACCCTGTACTTTCCAGTTCTTAAGCTGTAAAGTGGGACTCCCTTGAGACGTTTAACATAATGAAACGGATTCTTGCTGACAAGCTTCATCTTTTCCAGGATTCTTTCGGCGTCAACACTTTCCATTTTCTCCAAGAGCCTGGCAGATGTTTCTGTCCATTTTACCGCGTAATCAGGCAATTTTTAGCCTCTTCCTCACTTCATCGGTTGTATATACCCTACCCTCTTTAATGTCCTTCAGGGACATTTCTATCCTCTCTATTGTATCTTTAGAAAGAGGTTCCTCATCCTCTGCCAGTTCGGAAAGTCTTCTTATGACTGAATCGTAAGATTCGTTCGGGTATAGTCTTAAAGCATTGAGCCTTTCCTTAAGATCCTTTTTAATTTGGATAGTTGTCTCCATATTGATGTAATTATACGTAGATAGTTAAAGCTTACTACGGTCACTTATAACAAGATGTAGTACCTTAGGGGCGCTAACTACTTAATTAATTGCACAACGCCCTTCCTATCCTTCAACGTAATTTGAGAAAGCCCTTTTAACCGTGCTTCCTTTCCAGCAATATGGTCAGATTCAATTATCGGAAAGTTGTGCCAACGGCGTATGAGACGATGTTCATGATGCAGAAGTACGTTGACGGAACGGGAATCGACAAACAAACGATGGAGTTGATAAAGATAAGGGCTTCCCAGATAAACGGTTGTGCTTTCTGCCTTGATATGCATACACAGGACGTGTTGGCAATTGGCATAGGAGAGAGAAAGATCTTCACCGTGTCAGTGTGGAAAGAATCCCCGTTCTTCACACAGAAGGAGAAGATGGCGCTGGAACTCACAGAATACGTTACCAGGATTTCACAGAACGGGGTACCCGATGGCCTTTATCAGAAAGCTATGGAACTCTTCTCTCAGGAGGAGTACGTGAATCTCATAATGTGCATAAACGTGATCAATTGTTGGAACAGGTTGAATATTGCGTGCGGATTTGAAGCAGGGATCTATAATCGAAAGCAACCTCAAACAAAAAGTGAGGAATAATGCCAGAAACCGAAACCGTATCCGTTTAGATAAACAAGTGACTCCCTACCCATCTTCTTTCTGTTGACCTGATTGTTCCGTACTTGCCATATACTCTCGTAGAGCATAACTTCAGGACACAGGCATGAGAAGTGGAACTGCAGGATAGACGATATTTTATAAAAGTGGATCAACTCTGATGACACCTGTTCTGCTATAATTCAAGGCGCCACACATTGCTGTGTAACTTAAGCCCACTCTTTGACGGATACTCTAATTCTGTTTCTTCGATTAGCGAGAAACCGAGCTTTTTGCATATTGCATTGGATGGCAAGTTATTTACAGAAGGAAATGCGAAGAGAAATCTCGGACCGAACAAAGCTAAATGGTTTATTAACAGCCTCATAGCGGAATTCGCAATCCCTTTCCCCTGGAATTGAGGCAACACAAACCAACCCGTTTCCCAACCTTTCTGGCCGTTCCATTCCGCCTCCCAGTATCCAACATTACCGACAGGATTGGCGTCAGACCCTGCGGTAATAGTATACATGCACCCGGAATGCGGATCCGCTGACATTGCGAGGTACTCCTCGTGACGTTTTGACAGTTTTTCCGGACTTTCGGGTCCGTTGAGATACACCATCTGGGTCGGATCACTGAGTATCTTTTCCAATACCCATTTATCTCTTTCTGAGTACGGCCTTATGGAAATATTGTCTGCCGGTATCACGGATTCCAATCCATCGAACCAGTTTCAATACTTAAGTTTTCACGATTCTCATCACACGGGAGCCTACACTCTTTAGTCGTGGGTAGTTGATATGCCTTCAGTGTTTCTTGCCCTATCCGCTTCAATATTTTTCTTGAACTCTTCCAAGTTGGTTGCGTCTGACTTGAGGGCACCTGCATACTTAAAAAAATTACCTTTTCGTTTGGATGCTTCATTCAATTTAAGCACCATGTCTGAGAATTACATATACTTTCTTTTCTCTCTAAAGGGCGATTCGTAAGCAGCACTGATAAAGTGACTGGTCCTGTCATTGTACGTATACCTAGAGTATATGTATATATCATGTATGCTCGAAATCGTGTTTTCGAAGAAACCTCATGCCAGATCGCCCCTTGCGATACAATTCGGGGATGACATCCTCCCTATCCTTGGTTATGGGTTCTTCCGAGAAAAAGAGGGTTTGCAAATGTCCATGGTGCCTGACTTTTGTGCGATACGAGAATAGCTGAGTCAATCATATACGGTGCTTCTGTGCTCAAACCGCAATAGAATGAGGACATTTTCATTTATTGGACAATGTCAATTTTTCCACTTTCTTGCCACAGGGATATTATTACCTTAATTTCACAGAAACCGGTTTAACCACTGTATTCTGGTCTGTAACGGTGAATGGGACTATGCACTCGTCAAATACAAGCACAGTGTCCTTCACAGAACCCAATGGAACCTATTTGTATACAGTAAGCAGCGGAGTCTCAGGCTATTCTTCAAATCCATCAAGTGGTACGGCA